>JBOHBL010000562.1:0-8361 GCA_050698295.1 Rubrobacteraceae bacterium
ATGCCGAATCCGGTCAATTCCTTCCCGGAGCCGCATTCGTCTTTTCCCCGACTCCCGTGGAGACGTAGCATGCTACGTCTCATGTGGCATGGGTCGGTCTTGCGGGGAATACGAGAGCGATCAGCCGGACTTGTTATCACCTGCAAGAGCACGCCCATTCGGTTTTTGAGCGCACTGGTGACGAACGTGCCCCACCCTTTCTGTCTGAAAATGGGTGAAGTCGAGCTTACGAGACCGCAGCCTCCCGAACTGTACCGGAGAAGTCCCCACGGCAGCCCGATGAACGCCGACAGCGTGCTGAAAACCGTGAGGTTCAGCCAGTGTCGCTCTCCTCTTCGAGCAGCGTTATGAGTGCGGAGTGGTCGTGGTCGGCGCGGCCTTTTGCCATGAGGGCCGAAAACAACTGGTCCACGAGCGCGGTCGCGGGCAGCGCGACGCCGGACTTTCGCGCCGCCTCCAGCGCGATACGCAAGTCTTTGTGGTGAGACTTCACTTTTCCGCCGGGCGAGAAGTCGCCGGAGAGGAACTTCTCCCGCTTTACCTCCATGACTTTGTTCGCCGCGAGTCCGCCGCCGAGTACGTCGAGGACTTTCTCCGGCGAAACTCCGCCTCTGGCAGCCAGAACCAATGCCTCGCTCACCGCCTCGATGACGAGGGCGACCACGATCTGGTTCGCAGCTTTGACGACCTGCCCGGTCCCGCTCTCCCCAACGCGCGTCACGGTTTCGCCCATGACTTCGAAGAGAGGTCTCATCCGCTCGAAGTCCTTTTCTTCTCCTCCGACCATGATGGAGAGAGCGCCTTCGATGGCTCCAACGTCTCCGCCGGAAACGGGAGCATCGAGCATCGAGACGCCGAACCCCGACGCTTTTTCGGCGAGCCTCCTCGCCAGCGGGGGCGAGCTGGTGCTCATGTCCACGAGGAGAGAACCTTCGGCTGCTCCGGCGAGCAGACCTTTTTCCCCGGCCACGACTTCCTCGACCTCGGGCGGGCCGGGGAGCATGGTTATGATCATGTCGGAGTCCTCCGCGACCTCCCGCGGGGTCGAAGCGATGGCGGCTCCGGTTTCATCCGCGAAGCTCCCGGATTTCGAGGGCGTTCGGTTGTGGACGGTGAGTTCATAGCCCGCTTGCGCGAGGTTTTTCGCCATCGGGTAGCCCATGATGCCCAGCCCGACGAAGCCGACTTTTTCTCCCATCGCTTTCTCCCGGTTGTTTTTCTCCATCATGGCATATCTGCCTCGCCGGGGAAACTCGGCGGAACTTCCTTCGTATAACGGTGTATCGTAAGCAGGTTGTGGCGCAAACGACCGAAAGCTCTCCATGACTCGTGAAAAAGTCGGCAAAGACCACGCTCCCCGCAAGGCCGCGCTCGTGGTCAACACGAAGTCGCGCACCGGCGAGGAGGCGTTCTTTCGGGCCATCGACCGCCTCGAAGAGCTTGGGGTGGAGGTCGGGGCGACTTATCCGGTGCGGGATCCCGGTCGCATCCCGGAGACGATCCGGAGCGTGGTCGATGGAGGAGTCTCCGGCGAGCCGTGCGAACTCCTGATCCTGGGCGGCGGGGACGGGACGGTCAGCTCGGTCGTGGACTTTCTGGCGAACAAAGACGTCGTACTCGGACTTCTCCCTTTGGGCACCGCCAACGATTTCGCCCGCACCCTGGAGATACCGTTCATGGTCGATGAGGCTTGCGACGCCATCGCGAACGGCAAGCTCGTCGATGTGGACCTCGGACGCGCCGGGGACAACTACTACGTCAACGTCGCCTCCGCGGGCTTGAGCGTCGGGGTCACGCGAGTGTTGTCGCCCACGATAAAAAAGAGGATGGGCGCGATCGCTTATCCCGTCGCGGCGATAAAGGCTTTCCTCCGGCACGAACCGTTCGACGCGAAACTCACCTTCCCCGACGGCGACCACGAACCCGTCGAGATGGAACGCCTCCTCCAGGTGGCGGTCGGCAACGGAAGATTCTACGGCGGCGGACTCGCCGTCTCCCCGGAGGCCGGGATGGACGACGGGACCCTCGACGTGTACGCCATCCGAATGGGCCGCCACCGCGACCTCCTCGGTATCGCCCGCTATCTCAAGAGCGGGGACTTCATAAACCACGAATGCGTGGAACATTACGTCACCAACAGGGTGCATCTGGAGACGAGCCCGCGGCAGAAGATCAACATAGACGGCGAAGTCGTCGCGTCCTCCCCGCAAGACTTCTCCGTCGTCCCGAACGCCCTGAAGGTGATGGTCCCCGAAGACTCGACAGCCGCCACTCTCGACAGCCCGCCCTAGTCTCCATCACTCGTTTGAGACTCTTGCCGCTCCTCTTCGGCTTCTTCTTGTTCTTCGCGCATCTGTTCTTCGCGTTCTTGTTCCCGTTCTTCCTCGAACTCGTCTTTGGTCTTGCCGGATTGGGCGAGCCAGACGGCTTCGGAGATGTCGGCGAGGATCTTTTCGCCCTCGTCCATGTCCTGGCCGTATTTGGTGAAGACCGCCAGGACGTAGGGGCGGCCTTCGTACTCGACGATGCCGACGTCGTTGTAGGAGGCGTCGAGCCAGCCTCCCTTGTTGGCGACCTCGATGTCCTGCGGAATGCCCGCCTCCATCCAGAATTCGAGGTCGTTCTGTTCCATCAGCCCGATCATCTCGCGGGTCGCGTAGTCGCCGGCCGCTTCGCCCTCGTGGAGTTTCTGGAGCATCACGGCCATGTCCCGGGGGGTGGCGCGGTTGTCGAGGGCGGGGACGGCGGCGCGCTCGCTCGTGACTTTCCAGCTTATTCTGGTGTCCTCCGCCCCGAGACTCTTTGCGACCTCGTTGACGTATTCGGGGCCTCCGACGAGGCGCGTCAGGGCGTTGGTGGCGACGTTGTCGGACTGGGTCATCATCAGCCACAGGGCGTCCTCGACGGTGGTGGGCGCGCCGGGGGTCTCCCACTGGAGCCAGCCCGCGCCCGCGGCGAAGTCCTCTTCGATGGTCTCGAAGGAGTCCGAGTATTCGAGTTCGCCTTCGTCCAGCTTCCGGTAGACGGCGGCCATGACGGCGACCTTGATCGTGGACGCCGAGAAAAACGACTCATCCGGTCGGATGCCGTAGCCCGAGCCGCTTTCGAGGTCTATAACGTAGAACCCCGCCGCGCCTGAATAGTCCTGCACCTCTGCGAGGGCCCGGCTCATCCCCTCGCGAACCCGCTCGTTGTCCGAGTCTCCCTCGTAGACCGGCGTCGTGGAGTCGAAGCGAACCGTCTCCGGGGATGCGGCGAAGGCGGGTTCGGCGAGGCTGGCCGGAAAGCCGGGGACTTCCGCCGAGGTGAGGCCCGGCCCGATGCCCGAGACTTCGAGGATGTCGTCGTTCTTTCGAAGGTAAACCTCTGTCGAAAGCCCGGAGCCGTTCTCGACCGACGCTTTGTGGAAGCCATCCTCGCTGATGGGTTCCGAGGACTCCCAGTCCCCTTCCATCGCCGCCTCGATGACCTGGACGGCGCGCTCCTCCGGCTCGTCGGCCGGAGTCGGCGGGTCTTCGGGAGGAAACATCGGGTTGACGAGGTCTTCCGGGAGGTCGGTGAGGAGCGTTCTTACGTTTCTGGGGTGGTCCTGATCCTCCATCTGGACGGACTTCGCGGCGACCCACTCGTCCCCGCTCTGCTGAAGGAAGATCGCGTAGTAGCGTTCCTCGCCTTTCTTGTCGGGCGCGGGAAAGCGAACCGTCGCCCACGAGGGTTCCCGAACGCTCCGCTGGACGTAGAGCGCGTCTTCCGGCTCCACGCCGGGCAGCTCTCCGGCGACGCTTTTGTAGGCGAAGCTCGCGAGGGTGAGGTCTGGCGGATCGGGGGCGGAGATGGGGTCGGCCAGCGGCGTCACTTCGAGTTTCGGGCGATCGCGGTCGGGGTCGAGTCCCTCGGTGGAGGCGGAGGTGTTGTCGAGCGTGGTGACGCTCTCGACGGCGAGGAACCCCGCCCCGATCAGGACGAAGAACAACCCCAGCGCGCTTATCAACCACCGCGTCAACTTGCGGCGGGTGCTGTTTCGGACGAACCCCTTCTTTTTTGTCTTTTCGTACTTCTTCATAAAAAAGCGCGGGAATTTCCCCGCAAGGAGAGAAGTTTACAACGCTTGCGCCTCGCCGAAAGCCCATTGTTAAAGAAAGTTGCGCGAGTTAAAGCAACTGTTACACTCGAAAGCGAATTCCGGGAAACTGGGGAAACATCGCGAGGAGGAACGCATGCGACCGGAGGAGATCGACGGCCTCACCGTCGGCGGATTGCTGGACCTCGTGGCCGAACGCCGGCCCGACGACGACGCTCTCGTCTACCCCGAACACGGCCTGAGATTTACGTACAGGGAATTCAACGAGCGCGTCGAAGAGTGCGCGAGGTCCTTGATGGCGCTCGGCCTCGAGCCCGGAGACAAGGTCGCCGTGTGGGGGCAGAACGTTCCCGAATGGGTCACGCTCCAGTTCGCCACCGGCAAGATGGGCGCGGTGCTCGTCACCATCAACCCCGCCTACCGCGCCGCCGAACTCAAATACGTCCTCGAACAGTCCGACTCCGTCGCGCTGTTTTTGACGGAGGGCGTGAAGGGCGCGAAGTTCGTCGAGATCCTGCAAAGAGCCGTCCCGGAGATAGGTGAGAGCATCGAATCCGAAGAGCTTCCGTTTTTGAAACACGTCGTCCTCATGGGCGAGGGAGATAATATGGGGCTTCCCATACTGGACTTCGAGGAGTTCATGGAGAGGTCGGAGGAGGTCTCGCGGGAAGAACTCGAAGAGCGACAAGCCTCGCTCGACGCCGAGGACGTCATCAACATGCAGTACACGTCGGGGACGACGGGGTTTCCGAAAGGTGTCCAGCTCACGCACACGAACATAGTCAAGAACGCGTACAAGATCGGGGAGTGCATGAAGCTCGGCCCCGAAGACAGAGTTTGCATCCCCGTCCCGTTCTTCCACTGCTTCGGGTGCGTGCTTGGCACCCTCAACACCGTGACGCGCGAGGGCGCGATGGTCCCGGTCGAGCAGTTCGACCCGGAGAAAGTATTGCGGGCCGTCCATGAAGAGAGATGCACCGCGCTCCTCGGCGTGCCGACGATGTTCATAGCCGAACTCGAGCATCCCGACTTCGAGAAGTACGACACCAGCAGTTTGCGGACCGGAATAATGGCCGGGAGCCCCTGTCCGATAGAAGTCATGAAAAAAGTCGTGGACGTGATGGGGGCCGATGAGATCACCATTTGCTACGGACAGACGGAATCGAGCCCCGTCATAACCCAGACGCGCACCGACGACCCTATCGAGAAGAAGGTCTCCACGGTCGGCAAAGTCCACCCGGAAGTGGAAGTCCGCATAGTGAGCGTCGAGACGGGCGAGGACGCGAAGCCAGGCGAGCAGGGGGAGCTGTGGACCCGCGGATATCACGTCATGCGCGGCTACTACAAGATGGAAGACAAGACGAAAGAGGCCATAGACGAGGAAGGGTGGCTGCGCACCGGCGATCTCGCGGAGATGGACGAAGAAGGGTACATAAAAATAACGGGCCGGGCCAAAGACATGATCATCCGCGGCGGAGAGAACATATACCCGAGGGAAATAGAAGAGTTTTTGTACACCCATCCCAAAATCTCCGACGTCCAGGTCTACGGTGTGCCGGACGAGAAATACGGCGAGCAGGTCGCGGCGGCTATCAAAGTGAGGAGCGGCGAAGAACTCGACGCGGAGGAGATAAAGTCCTTCTGCGAGGGCGAGATCGCCCGGTACAAAATCCCGAGATACGTAGATTTCGTGGACGAATACCCGATGACGGCGAGCGGCAAGATCCAGAAATACAAGCTCCGCGAGTCGGCGATAGAGAAGTTCGGATTGCAAAGCGCCGCCGGGGTCGAGACGGCGTAGAATTCCGCCATGCACAGGATAGATATAGCTGAAGCCGAGGGCAGGCTCGCCGAACTCGTCGCCGAAGCGGTTCGTGGTGAAAAAGTCGTCATCACTCGAAGGACGGCGCTTCGGTCGAGATCGTGCCGGAGTCGCGTCCGAAGTTCGGGAGCGCGAGGGGTTTGGTCGAGATGTCGGATGACTTCGACGAGCCGCTCGAAGATTTCGAGGCTTATGCTCCTTGAGGATACTCCTCGGCACGCACACGTTCTTATGGTTCATTGGCGGGAATGAAAAGTTGAGCGGTTATGCGAGGCGTTTGATCAAGGATCCCGCCAACGAACGGTTTTTGAGCGTGGCGAGCCTGTGGGAGATGGCGATCAAGAAAAGTCTCGGAAGGTTGAAGCTGGATCTTTCTTTCCTGGAACTCATCGCCCGCCATCGGCTCATACGACGGCATGCCTCGCGAAGCGCGAAGAATTCGATGTGGAATCCCAGACCGGCTTTTTCGGCGTCGGGCGTGAACTTTGGGTGAGGCACTTCGCCGCGCTCCGGACTCCGCCAGCGCAAGAACGCCTCGAAGCCGGAGATCAAGCCGCTTCTCAGCGACACGATGGGCTGGTAGCGGAGGAGGAGATCCCGCTCCGAAAGCGACCGACGCAAACGCTTCGTCTTGCGCTTTCGCGTGTCTCTCGATTCGATCCAGGTCGCGATCCGCATCGCCACCCCGATCAGGGGGTGGTCGGCCTTGATCCTGCGCGTCGCCTCCAAACCGTCCATCCGGGGCATCCGCACGTCCATGAGGACGAGGTCGGGGCGCAATTCCTCCGAGAGCGCGACCGCCTCCACCCCGTCCTTCGCCTCGCCGACCACTTTAAGGCTGGAGTCCTCCGAAAGGATCGTCTTCATGCCGATGCGGTGCAAAGCGTGGTCGTCGGCGACGAGGATGCGGGCCGGAAGGGAAGGCCCGCCGACGCCCGCCTCCCGACGCGCTTCGCCGGAGGCCCTCTCCGCGCGCTTCATCGTCCGCTCTCTCCACTCGTCGCGACGAGCCGTCTTCCCGCAAGTCGGATAGATGCCATGTCGTCCTCCCGTTTCCATCCAGATGGCATGTTACTCGCGGGGGAAGGCCGGCGCATCGCTCAGATGAGTGATTTTCCGCGCCGCCAGTTGCTATGATGCGGGAAGTTTTCAGGGAGACAAGGAGGATTTCTATGGACTTGGATCTCACAACCGAACAGAAGCGTTGGCGAGACCTCGCCCGCGAATACGCGCAAGAGGAGATTCGACCGAGGGCGGCGCAACTGGACAAAGAACAAAAGTTCCCCTACGACATAGCCGAAAAGATGGCCGGACTGGGTCTTATGGGACTGACGGTTCCGGAGGAATACGGTGGCAGCGGAGGGGATTTCGTCGCCTACAATCTCGCGCTCGAAGAGATATGCCGCGCCGACACCTCCGTCGGCATCACGATGGAGGCGCACATCTCGCTGGGGTGTTCGCCGCTCGTGGCCTTCGGGACGCAAGGTCAAAAAGAGCATTTCCTCGGAGAAGTAATCCGGGGCGGCAAGAAGTTGTGGGCGTTCGGGCTCACCGAGGAGAACGCCGGCACCGACGCCGGAGGGACGGAGACCGTCGCCGAGCTGGTCGATGGGCGATGGACCATAAACGGCTCCAAAAAGTGGATCACCAACGGCGGCACGGACATAACCGGCGGCGTGACGGCGATGACGAAGACGGGGACGAGAGAAGACGGAAAGCCCGAGTTGACAGCGATAATCATCCCGCAGCAAACGCCCGGATACACTCGTGGTCCCGGCTACGAGAAGACGGGCTGGCGCGCCTCCGACCAGCGCCAGCTCTACTTCGAGGACGTCCGCGTTCCGGAGGAGAACCTCCTCGGAGAGCGCGGGGCCGGGCTTCGCCAGTTCCTCCAAACGCTGGACGGTGGTCGCGTCGCAGTGGCCGCGCTCTCCGTCGGGCTCGCTCAGTCTTGTATGGATGAAGCACTGGCGCGAGCGAAGGAACGTAAACAGTTCGGAAAGTCCATCTCGGAGTTCCAGGCGATACAGTTCAAGCTCGCGGACATGGCGATGGAGATAGAGCTCGCCAGAGGACTCGTCCTCAAATCCGCGTGGCTCAAGGAGAATGGAAGACCGTTCTCCAGAGAAGCGAGCATGGCGAAAGTCTTCGCTTCGGAGACGGCGAAGAGGGCCGCCGATCAGGCGGTCCAGATCTGGGGCGGAGAAGGCTTCATGGAGACGAGCGCGGTCGCCCGCTACTGGCGGCAGGTGAAGATCAACGAGATCGGCGAGGGAACCAGCGAGATAAACCGGACCATAATCGCCCGCTCCTTGCTCAACGAGGAAAGCGCCGAAGGAGCCAAAGCGAAGATGATGGCGCAATAGACGACGGGAGTAGAATATTTTCATGAAAATCATGAAGGGAAAAGTCATCTCCGGCAAGGTTGTCGTCGAGGGCGAGCCGCTCGATGAAGGAA
>JBOHBL010000563.1:0-1097 GCA_050698295.1 Rubrobacteraceae bacterium
GGGTCGCTACGCCGAGGCGGCCGAGGCCCACCGCAAGCTAATCGCCCACGACGCTTATCTGGAGGAGGCCCACCGGGGTCTGATGCGCTGCCAGGCGGCTTTGGGCGAACCCGGTCAGGCCATAAGGCACTACCGGGGTCTGGTCGAGTTGCTCAACGAAGAACTCGGCACGTCCCCCGCCCCCGAGACGAGGACTCTCTACGAGAGCCTGCGCCGAAGCGATAAAATCGGGAGTAGGAAGTCGGGGTTTCTCGACTGAGCTGGACTTTAGCCATTACGCGGCATAACAAACCGCGTTGGTCAGCCTCTCCATGAACCCCCTCGGAACTTTTACCATGTCGTCCTCCCGCACCGACCCGCGAAAAGCCTCTTCTTGGCGCCTCCACGGATCTTTCCGCACCAACGCCAGGGCATCGGAGAAGGTCGGGCGGGACTTTTCGTGCCACGCCGCCCTTCGCGCGGCCTGCGCCATCCCCGCCTTCTTCTGGTGGGCGAAGAGCGCGACCACGCTGAAGAGCGCCAACATGGCCGGAGCGGTCCTCCGTATCGCCTTATCCGACCAGCGCCTTTGTGTCTCGAAGCCCAGGCGCTGGCGGACTTCCTGGAACGTGGACTCCATTCGCCATCTCCTGGCAAACCATGAAACGATCCGCGCCGGGTCTGCAGAGAGGTCGGCGCGAAGCGGAGCCTGGCTTTCGAGCTGCCCGGCTTCGCCGGGGTCGCGGATGAGCACCCAGCGCACAGGCACGGCGGGAAGCCCCGTGGAGTACCAGACGGCCGTCTCGGAGACGATCTCCACCGCGCGCCCCGCCCCGCCGCACCATCCGTCCACCGTGAGCGGCGTCCAATCCGTCAGAGGGTCTTCGAGCGCCTCGGAGAGGCTCGGCGGGCGGCGGCCTTTGAGGCGGGGCCTGCCGTTCTGTTTGGGCTGTCGGGGAGGGGCCGGCTCATACAGGGCGGCGTCGAGGCGCAGGCGGGTGATGAAGGTCATGGGGTTCACGAGGCTCCGGCAACTCTCGAGGAGCTTCAGGGAGGCGTATCCCAAATCGGCGACGGCCATGATCTCGCGGCGCGGCTGCCGGCGCCTGATCTGAAGG
>JBOHBL010000564.1:0-2452 GCA_050698295.1 Rubrobacteraceae bacterium
CCCGGCTTCGAGGTCGTGAGTTCGGGACTCGTGCTTTGGGCGCTCGTGATGCTCCTCATCGGGATGGCCGGGCTTTATGGCCGCGAAGCCGAGCCGGGCGCGGCGAAGGTCGTCGAGTGGGAAGAAGCCGAACTCGAGGACGACCTCGACGAGGAACTCGAACGGCTCATCGAGGCCGAGGCGACGAAGGCTCCGTGATGGGTCGTTCCCGAAGGGAGGAGATTCCCGCTCGGGGATTTCCGTGAGGCTTCGAGGAAGTTCGGTGGATGAACGTGGATCCGAAGGAGGTATTTCGATATGAGGTCATCGGGTTTGGCGCGGTGGGGAGGGTCGGCGGCTTTGCTCGGCGGTTTGCTCCTCGTCGTGTACGCGGTGGGGACGGCCATGATCCCCGACAGCGTCGGCGAGTCGGCGGGGCATGCGCTCTATCATGTTTTCAACGCCCCGCCGAACGCGCTTCTCGCCGTCGGCATAGCCGGGCTTTACGTTTATCTTCGCCGGGGCGGACGGTTCGGAATCGTGGGGAAGGTCGGGTTTTGGATGTGCGCCGTCGTCTTCGCGCTCACGGCTGTCGGAGGAGTTGGGATCATCGTCTCCGAGATGACGCTCGGCGGCGCGGGCGTGGCGGTTCTCGACATCATCCATCCGATGTTGCTTTTGCTCATGCTCGGCGCGATCCTCTTCGGAATCGGCGCACTCCGGGCCGGGGACTTGCCGAGGGGAGGGGCGATCATCGTTCTCGCCGCCCCGATCGCGCTCCTCGCGACGTTCTTCGCCGGGGTCGAGGCCGAGTGGGCTTTCTCCGCGGGTATGGCCGTGTTCGGCCTCGGATGGGCGTGGCTCGGATACGGCCTCCGTTCTCGCCAAATGGATGAGTCCACTCTCGTCCGTCCAGCAATATAGCCGAAGGAAGGGAGCCGCGTCATGGCCCGCACAGGCGAAACCATCGAGAATCCCCTCACCGGGGAGCGGATAACCTTCCTCGAAACCGCCGGGGAAACGGACGGCGAGTCGTTGAAATTCGAGTACATCCTCCCGCCCGGATTCTCGATCCCCGAGCACATCCACCCGAAACAGGAGGAGCGGCACGAGATCGTCTCCGGCACATTGCGTGGGAGCGTCGCCGGACGCGAGCGAGACTACGAGCCGGGACAAAAAGTCATCGGCCCGGCGGGCGTGCCGCACGCATGGCGAAATCCGAGCGACGACGAGGAACTTCTCATAGTCTCCGAGCTTCGCCCGGCGCTCCGCTTCGAGCCTTTGATGGAGACATACTTCGCCCTCTCCCGGGATTTGAAGCGCGACAAGCGGAGCGTCCCCGGACATCTCATGCGGCTCGCGATACTCGTGGACGAATCAAAGAACGATTTCTATTCCACCGGGATGCCGATGGTCGCGTGGAGAGCGTTCATGGTGCCGTTCGCGGCGCTTGCTCGCGTGGCCGGACTCTTCGGGTACGGGGTCGGAGATTCGGAGCCTGTCCGGATCGAGCACAGCGTCGTGGTCTCCGGCACCCCGGAGGAGATCTTCGCCTTCGCGGGCGACCCGCGCAACGATCCGCTGTGGAGTTCGTCCATCGAGGAAGTTCGGCAAATTTCCGAGGGGACGCTCGGCGTGGGAACCGAGATCCGAACGGTCGCCCATTTCCTGGGACGGCGGATCGAGACCCCCGAGAAAGTCACCGAATACGAGCCGAACCACAAACTCAGCCTCAAAGTCAATTCGGGTCCGCTTCGGTTCACGGGCAGCCGCAGCGTGGAGGCCGTCGCGGGTGGAACCCGAATCACCTTTACCATCGAGGGCCGCTCGGGCGGCTTCTTCGGAGTCGCCGATCCGGTCTTCGCCCGCCTCGCCGGTCGAACCCTCAAGGCGGATATCTCCAACCTGAAAGACATCCTCGAAGGCCGCCCGCCGGCGCCGAAGGTTCGAGGCAAGACCCCGGCATTCCTCGTCGCGGGTCTCGCCGGAGCGGTTGTCCTCGTGTGGCTCCGTCGCCGGAGCGAAGTCCGGTGAACGGTTCGGCGCGCCTTCGCTCGGAGGATGCGCCGGGTCGCGCCGGATGCCATCATGGGACGAGAGAGTGAGGACGGAGGCCCGAATGTGAACCCGCGAAACGTCACGAACACCCGGAAAGCCGCCCGGATCGCATGGCCTTTGTGGGCGGTGACGCTCGCGCTCGTCGCGGGAGCGCATATTCTCGGGCTGGCGAGCGGGGCGCCGCTTTATGAATACTGGCTCGAGAGCACACTCATCGCCCCGACCTTCGCCACTTTGGGCGCGCTCATCGTCGCCCGCACCCCCGGAAACGTCATCGGCTGGCTCTTCCTCGTCCCTCCCATAGCCGGGGGGATGCAATTCTTCTCCGGCCAGTACGCGACCGCCGCGCTCCCGATGGAAATGCCCGCTGGGGCGTACGCCGCGTGGCTCTCCACCATCATGCAAAGTTCGTTCG
>JBOHBL010000565.1:0-1087 GCA_050698295.1 Rubrobacteraceae bacterium
CGGTCACCGGCCTCGCCGTCTATGTAGGTGATGGAGCTTCGGCAACTCGCGGTGTTCGTGAAGCCGGGGTCGTAGGTCATGAGCCCGAAGTCGTCGTCACCGACCTTGATGTCGCGCAGGTCCATCGCCCGGACGGTGCCGTCGTTTATGGCGACTTCATACGTCTTTCCCGTGCGGTTGTCCGTGACCGTGAGGCTGTCGTTCGCAGTCGAAGTTCCCCCACCGGCCATGCCGCGAGACTCTTCCGTCACAGCGCTTCCCCTTTCAAATGATAGCTCCAAAGCCCCCAACTCGAACTTCCGGGGCTCTTTTGAACACCTCTTATTATATGTGCAAAACGGACCTATTGGTAAACCTCGCGGAAACGTCCGTCGAACGAACCCGTATACGGTGGCAGGAGACACGAACAGACCGGCGAGGAGCGCATGAACAGAGACGGCGAGAACTACGGGATGCAAAGGAGCTGCGGCGGGAGCTATCGTCCGCCTCCCTACCGCTCGCCGACGACGGTCGCGACGCACGGCGAGCGGACGTGGTCGGTGCTGGCTCACCTGAGCACGTTTATCAACGTCTTCACCGGGTTTCTGGGACCGGTCGCGGCCTTCATCATCTGGCTCGCGCACCGGAACCATTCCCCGATGGTCGCCTCTCACGCCATGAGGTCCGTGATCTACCAGGTCGTCTGGCTCACCGTCATCGCCGTCGGATGGGCTATAACGACGGCCTTAACCGCGATCGTGATCGGCGTCCTCCTCTGGCCGGTGATGATCCTGCTGACCATCGCCCCGTTCATCCACGCCTCCATAGCAGCCTACGACGCCTGGAAAGAAAACAAGGTCTATTTGTAGAGACGTAGCATGCTACGTCTCTACGGGCTGGACGCGACCGCCCCCACCCGCTCCAGATAACCCAACGCCTCCTCGACCGATACCACGTCGGCATACTTCGCCTGGATATCGAACAGGTTCGCCTCGTGCGGAGCCCCGGCACGGTCTCCGACGCACTCCCGAGGAACGAGCGTCGGATAGCCGTATTGCAAAAGGTCCACCGCCGTCGCCCGGATGCAGCCGCTCGTCGTCGCGCCGCA
>JBOHBL010000566.1:0-1205 GCA_050698295.1 Rubrobacteraceae bacterium
GAGAACTCCTCCTTCCACGCGCCGACGGAAGCCTCTCGCCGTACTTCCCCGGTGGCGATCCTCTGCCTGTCGTGCCGGCGGCTCCGCCCGAGAGCCGGGGGGCGTACGCCGCCGCCCACGTCGTGGCGAACCCTCTCTCGGACGTGGACCCGACCTCCGAAGCCGCCGTGGACTGGGAGGCCACGCTCGCCTATCGGCGGCATTTGTGGTCTCTCGGGCTTTCGGTCGCCGAGGCGATGGATACCGCTCAAAGGGGTATGGGCCTCGGATGGGAGACCTCGAAAGAACTCATCCGGCGCTCCGTCGAGGAGTCGGAATCCTTCGGCGGCGGCATCGCATGCGGAGTCGGCACCGACCACCTCGAACCGTCTCCGGGCGTCACACCGGAAGACGTGGCCGCGGCTTATGAGAAGCAGTGTGAGTTCGTCGAGGGTGTGGGAGGACGCATCATACTCATGGCGAGCCGGGCGCTCGCGGTCGCCGCCGGAAGCCCCGACGATTATGCGGAAGTCTATGGTGGGATACTCTCGCAGGTGCGGGAGCCGGTCATCCTTCACTGGCTCGGGGAGATGTTCGATCCCGCGCTTGAAGGATACTGGGGACATCGCGACCTCGACCGGGCGATGGACGTTTGTCTCGAAATCATAGACGACCATGCCAACAAAGTGGACGGCATAAAGCTCTCGTTGCTCGATGGCGAGCGAGAGGTCGAGATGCGCCGCCGTCTTCCCGAAGGCGTGAGGATGTACACCGGCGACGACTTCGGATATCCGGGTCTCATCCTCGGCGACGAAGAAGGCTATAGCGACGCCCTGCTCGGGATCTTCGATGCCATCGCCCCCGCCGCCTCCGCCGCGCTCCACGCCCTCGACTCCGGCGACGAGGACCGCTACCGCGAACTCCTCGCGCCGACCGTGCCGTTGAGTCGGCGCATCTTCGAGTCCCCGACCCGCTTTTACAAGGCCGGCGTGGTCTTTCTGGCTTATCTGAACGGTCATCAGTCGCACTTCCGGATGGTTGGCGGGATGGAGGGCATGAGATCCGTCGTGCATCTCTCGGAGTTGTTCGTGTTGGCGGACGAGGCCGGGCTTTTGGCGGATCCGGATCCCGCCTCCGAGCGGATGAGGCGCGTTCTCGCCGTGGCGGGAATATCGTGAGCGGCGATCTCTCGCGGCTGAGTCTCAATCAAGCCACCACGAAAAGGT
>JBOHBL010000567.1:0-4760 GCA_050698295.1 Rubrobacteraceae bacterium
GGTGGAGGCGCTGCGGTTGCGGGCGGGCCCGCGTTTGCCGGGGCGGTGGCCCATGGAGGAGGACCGGGCGCCCATTCCGGAGGCCCTTCGCCGCCTACTCCGGGCGGCGGCCCGACGTAACCCCACGGCGGTCCTTCTCCCGGCGGCGGTCCTTCTCCTTCGGGAGGTCCGGCGTCCTGGTCGCGGTCTTCGGGCTCGTTGGGGCATTGATCTCTTCGCTCTTCGAACGCCGCCGCCTCGCGTTCCCGGTTGGCCTCTCGCTCCACCTCCGTCGCGCCTTCGGGCGGGGTGCCGGCGAATGGCGGAGGACCTTTGCAGGGGTCTCCTTGCGGCGGGCCGGTTTCTCTGTCTTGCGTCGGTGGGGTGGTCGGCGCCTCTGGCTGCTGAGATGTCGCCACCTCGTTGACGAGGGCCAGTTCGGTCCTATCCGCCGAAACGTGGACCCCGCCCAGGATCACACCAATTACGAGCAGAGAAATCGCTCCATACAACAGCAATCGCATACTCCCTTCCTCCTCTCTACTTTCCTCCTCGGGCAAGCGCGAGACGCCTTGCTTTTCCCGCTTTGAGGCCATCATATAGCAAGATAGAGCCTATCGAAACAATTTTATTTGAACTTTAATTGTACGTTCATGATACTTTCATGCTGCTTGCCCGCGCGAGTGGACGGCGGATCTTATGAGCCCTCCGTTTCCGGTTTGCGATATACAATATGCGCGACCGTATGCGGGAGGTTTGACCGTGGCCAACGACAAGAACTTCAAGCGAAGCTCGGCGGAGATCATCTCGGATCTCCTTTCGGAGGAGAAGGTGAAGCGCGCGCGCGACTACGTGCGCGGCGAGGATTTCAAGTCCGACCGCGAACGCATCCGCCAGAACGCCGCCCGGCGCATCAAAGGATTGCGCGACCGCTACCGGGGCAGGAGCCGAACCCCCGAAGACGCCGCCCGCGAGAGAGAACTGACCCTGAAACTCGCCGAAGTGGAGGCCGAGGCGGCGGAGTTGAGGCTGCGGCTTTCCGAGCTTCTCGAAGAAGAAGTGAGGCTCAGGGACGAGTTGGATCTCCTCTAGCGCAAGGTCCCGGATTTCACGATTCGAAACCCGTTCGAAGGCGATCAATGTTTGCCGTAACCTTGTTGTTTACGTTCGATCTGTGTAAAAATTACGGAGCTTTTCCGTGCCCATCACCTTAAGGAGGCGGCTTGCTGATCCCACGAACCGGCCTTTACGACCCAGCATATGAGCACGATGCCTGTGGTTTCGGATTCGTGGCGAGGGTAGACGGCCGGCGAACGCGGAAAACGGTCGAGGAAGGGTTGGAGATCCTTCGCAACCTCGAACACCGCGGCGCTCGCGGCAGCGACCCCGAAACCGGCGACGGCGCGGGAATGCTGATCCAGCTCCCCGACCCCTTTTTCCGGCGCGAAGCGGAGAAGAGACTGGGCATCGAACTCCCGTCCGTCGGCCACTACGCCGTCGGCACCCTCTTCGAGAGCGGCGGGGATTTCGATGTGGAAGCCGTACTCGAACGGGTCGTGGCCGAGGAAGGGCAGAAGCTGCTCGGCTTCAGGGACGTTCCCGTAAACCCGGAGCATTGCGGCGAGCTCGCCCGGCAGGTGATGCCGCGCATCCGGCAGTTCTTTATCGAGAGCAATGCCTCAGACCAGGACGCCTTCGAGCGGAAGCTGTACGTGATCCGACGCATGCTCCACACGGCGGCGGGGGACTCAAGCTCCTGCTACGTCGTGAGCCTGTCTTCGAGAACTATCCTGTACAAGGGTCTTCTGACCGGGACTCAGGTCCCGGGCTTTTACCCGGATCTGCAAGACCCGGAGTTCGCGAGCGCGATCACGCTCGTCCACGAACGCTTTTCGACGAATACTCTGGGTAGCTGGGAACTCGCCCACCCGTATCGCTACGTCGCTCACAACGGCGAGTTCAACACGCTCCGGGGCAACATAAACTGGATGCGAGCCCGCGAAAGCCGCCTCGAATCGGACCTCTTCGGGGAAGACCTGGAGAAGCTCTCGCCCGTCATCCAACCGGGAGGCAGCGACTCCGCCGCCTTCGACAACGCTCTGGAATTGCTCCATCTCGCGGGAAGAAGTTTGTCCCACGCCGTCGCGATGATGATCCCGGAGGCCTGGGAGAACGACGAACTGATGGACCCGGATCGCCGCGCTTTCTACCAGTACCATTCCTCGCTCATCGAACCCTGGGACGGCCCGGCGGCGGTCGCCTTCACCGACGGACGCCTCGTCGGGGCGACGCTGGATAGAAATGGACTCCGTCCGGCCCGCTATTCGGTGACGAAGGACGGGCGCGTGATCATGGCCTCCGAGGACGGCGCTCTCCGCATCCCCAACGAAGAGATCGTCGAGCGTTGGCGACTTCAGCCCGGACGCATGCTCGTCGTGGACACCGAGTCGAACGAAATCCTTCACGACGAGGACGTGAAGAGGCCGCTCTTCGAGAGGCAACCGTACAAGGAGTGGTTGGAGGAGAACGAGATCCGGCTCGGAGAACTTCCCGAAGTCGAGTCCGACCCGCGCCCGGAGCCGGCGAACCTCTTCGAGCGCCAGCTCGCCTTCGGCTACACGATGGAGGACCTGCGCGTCCTCCTCTCCCCGATGGCGATGGAGGGCTCAGAACCGACCGGATCGATGGGGACGGACACGCCCCTGGCCGTCCTCTCGGAGAAGCCCCAGATGCTCTTCCACTACTTCAAGCAGCACTTCGCCCAGGTCACCAACCCCCCGATAGACCCCCTGCGCGAAGACCTCGTGATGTCGCTCAAAATGTCGCTCGGCCCCGAGCAGAACCTCTTCGAGGAGACCCCGTACCACTGCCGGCGCGTGTTGCTGGAGCAGCCCATATTGAACGCCCGCGAGATGGAGAAGGTCCGCCACCTCGGCGCGAGGCCATTCGCCGCGACGACCCTCTCGACGCTGTTTCCCGCCGCCGATGGGGGATGGCGGCTCGAGAAGGCCCTCGAAAACCTCTGCGAACGCGCCGAGAAGGCCGTCCGCGGCGGCTCTCCGGTGCTCGTTCTCAGCGACCGCGGCGTCAGCCGGACGCAGGCGCCGATACCGAGCCTGCTCGCGACGGCGGCGGTGCATCACCACCTCGTCCGGCAGGGCATCCGCACCGCCACCACGCTGGTCGTCGAGACGGCTGAGGCGCGGGAGGTGCACCACTTCGCGCTCCTCATCGGATACGGCGCGGCGGCCGTCAACCCGTACCTCGCCTTCGAGACCATCGAGAAGATGGCCTTCGAGGGGACTTTCGGAGACATAACGCCCGAGGAGGCGACGAAGAACTACGTCAAGGCAATTCAAAAAGGATTGCTCAAGGTCATCTCGAAGATGGGCATCTCGACGCTGCTCTCGTACAACGGGGCGCAAATCTTCGAGGCGGTCGGCCTGAGCGACGAGGTGATAGACCGCTACTTCACGAACACCGCCTCGCGCATCGGGGGGGTGGGCCTCGAAGAACTCGCCCACGAAGCCCTCATGCGCCATGAGCGGGCCTTCGGCGGCGTCGAGGACGGTCCCGAAGAACTCGAAGTCGGCGGCGAGTACCAGCTCCGCCAGCAGGGCCAGTACCATCAGTGGAACCCGGCGAGCATCGTGCCTTTGCAACGGGCCGTCCGCGCCAACAGCTTCGAGACCTTCAAGGAGTTCACGAAGCATTTCGACGAGCACAGCGCGAAGTTCGCCACGCTGCGCGGCCTCATGGACTTCGAGGAGAATCGCATTCCCATCGAGGAAGTCGAACCGGCGAAGGAGATCGTCAAGAGGTTCACGACGGGGGCGATGTCGCTCGGCTCGCTCTCGCGAGAGGCGCACGAGACGCTCGCGCTCGCGATGAACGAGATCGGCGGCAAGTCGAACACGGGCGAGGGCGGCGAGGACCCGGAGCGTTTTCTCGATGAGAGGCGAAGTTCCATAAAGCAAGTCGCTTCCGGGCGATTCGGGGTGACGACCGAGTACCTCGTGAACTCGGATGTATTGCAAATAAAGATCGCGCAGGGCGCGAAGCCCGGCGAGGGCGGACAATTGCCCGGAGGGAAAATAAGCGAGTACATCGCCAAAATCCGCTACTCGACGCCCGGCGTCGGCCTCATCTCGCCGCCCCCCCACCACGACATATATTCCATCGAAGACCTCGCCCAGCTCATCCACGACCTCAAGAACGCGAACCCTCGAGCCTACGTGAGCGTGAAACTGGTTTCCGAGGTCGGTGTGGGAACCATCGCGGCGGGCGTGGCGAAGGCGAAGGCCGACCACATAACCATCGCCGGCAACGACGGCGGTACGGGGGCTTCGCCGCTCTCGTCCATAAAGCACGCCGGGCTTCCGTGGGAGCTTGGGCTTTCGGAGACGCAGCAGGTCCTCGTCGAGAACGACCTGCGCGGTCGCGTCATCATCGAGGCGGACGGACAACTCAAGACCGGACGTGATATCGTCGTGGCGGCGTTGCTCGGTGGAGAGGAGTTCGCGTTCTCGACGGCGCCGTTGGTCGCCACCGGCTGCATCATGATGCGGGTGTGTCATTTGAACACGTGTCCGGTCGGGATCGCCACTCAGGACCCCGAACTCAGAAAGCGCTTCGAGGGGACGCCGGAGCACGTCATAAACTACTTCTTCTTCCTGGCGGAGGAGGTCAGGGAGTACATGGCGAAGATGGGCTACCGCCGCTTCGAGGACATGATCGGACGCTCGGACTCGCTCAGATCCAAAGACATCTCGCATCACTGG
>JBOHBL010000568.1:0-2799 GCA_050698295.1 Rubrobacteraceae bacterium
CGACGACGAGGGCGAGCGTGCGGACCGTCAGGACGACAAAGCCCGCGAAGAGAAAGATGTGGAAGACGCCGGCGTAGAGGTCGCGGAACATACGTTTCTGCGCGAAGGCGAACTCGAGCGTCTTCCGAATACGCAGGCCGATCCGGTCGAAGCGTGGCTCGGGAGCCGCGGCGAGGAGCACCCGGATGCGCCGCCCGATCGAATAGACGAAGGCGAGGAGGGCGCAGAGGAGGAGGAGGCCGAAGAGGAAGCGGCCGGGCAGGCCGAGGATCGCGCGCTCGGTCGGGAGGGTCATCACGGCCAGACTGTAGCCCATCTTACGCAGTTGGCGGGGTGGGGTTGAGGTAAGTCTCTGGGGATCAAAGGTCGGCTTCTTTAGGTCTGTACTACATCTGCTGGTTGGGTGAGTGAGTCGGTACCGATGCGTTTTGGCAGGTCGAGGCCGAGGCGGGCGAGGATTTCGGCCTGGTTGGGGTCGGGGCGGCTGACACGGCGCAGTCTTAGCTCCCGGCCGTCGAGGAGAGGAAGGATGATGTCGCCGCTCTTGATGGTGGCCAGCTGGGAGAGGATTCTGCGTGCGGTCATGTTGAGGCCGTTGGCCTTGGCCAGTCCGTCGAGGGTGCGGTAGAGGGCGTAGGCGAGGAAGCAGACGAGGACATGAGCGTTGACGCGTTTCTCAAGCTGGTGGTAGATGGGGCGGATGGAGAGGTCCTGCTTGAGGGTGCGGAAGGCGGCCTCGGCGTCGTTGAGCTGCATGTACATGGTCCAGAGGTCCTGCTCGGCGTGGTCTTTGAGGTTGGTGCGCAGAAGGTAGGCGCCTTCGGTGTGGCGTAGGTAATCGGCTTTGGGCTGCTCTTTTTCCCAGGAGAAGTCCAGCCGCTCGCCGTCTCCCTCGACTTTGAAGCTGTAGGCGCGGGCGACGCGGGAGCATTCGAGTTTGGCTCGCCCGAGGCGTTGCTGGAGCAGGTCGCGGCTTTTAAGTCGTCCTTTCTGGACCGCCGTCTGGATGCCAATGAGCCGATCCTCCAACTTCTTCTCGAAGCGGTCGTGGATGGCGGCCTCCTTCTGCTTGCGGTCTGCCGAGCGGCACAGGATGAAGGTGTCTTGGCCTCCGTTGGGCGCGGGGACGAGTTTTACTTCGATGCCCTCCCGCACCATCTTCCACTCTCCATCCAGCAGCGCGGCTTCCACCTTACGAAGCAGCGTGCGGGGAGTGCCGACCAGGTAAAGGCCTCCGGCCTTGCGCAGCGCCTCCAGGTTCTTCTCGCTGGCGACGCCGCGATCGAAGACCCAGATCCGCGAGGCCTTCCCGTAGAGTGCCTCCATCTTGGACATCATTTCGTCCAAGGTGGTCGGCTCGGCGCGGTTGCCGTGGAAGACCTCGTAGCCCAAAGGCAGGCCGCTCTTGCTCACCACCAACCCGATGACGATCTGCACGCAGTCGGGGCGGTGATCTCGGGAGTAGCCCCGCTTGGCTGCCGGGTTGGACTGCGCCAGACCCTCGAAGTAGGTGCTGGTCAGATCGTAGAGCAGGATGTCGAAGGGCTCGGCAAACAGCGTCCCCAGGCGCTGCTTCAGATGCCCCTCCAGCGCTCCCTTGTGAGCAAGCAGCTGATCCAACCCCCGGTAGAGACGATCCGTGTTGACCTTCTCCTCGGCCACCCCGCAGATATCCTCAAGCGCCGTCTTCGGATAGAAGCGCTCCTCGATAGCCAACTCGCTGGAGGGCGCGATCAACCGGGCCGCCACCAGAATGAAGGCCATCACCGGCCAAGTGATCTCTTCTTCTCCCTGAGGCATCCGCTCAGAGAGCACATCATCCAGCCCGAGAAGCCTCCAGAGATGATGGGCCAGGAAGACCTCCCCGAAATCCCGAGGTCTCTCCCACCGCACGCGATCCAGAACCACAGAGACCACGCGCTCCCCGCTCGGGATCACCGGCGCATCGCTGACGAACAGCTCCAGCTGAACCTCGGTGCCTTCGCCGTTGAAGACCGCGATCGTCTTGCGCCACGCAGTCTCTGCCGAACCGTTCAGTTCGCCCAGGTACGCCAGCGTCCGATGCTGCGGCCCGCGAGCCGTCCGCACGGACTCCACCAGCGAGTAATACCGATGCTCCTTGCCGTCCTTCGCACGCCAGTGAACCTTCAGAAACACGCAGACACAGAGTGCCCCCCATCGCGCCACAAGAAAAGAGGGTAGGTCTGTACTACACGCCCTCGCAAATCAACGACGCCACGCCTGCCGGCGCTTCCCCGCAGTCCAACCCCTCAAAATAGCCCAGATCGAGCTGTCACTGCGTAAGATGGGGTAGTAGGCGATGGTCGAGCCGATGCTGGCAATCGCCATGCAGTCGATCACCAGCTTCGGATAGCGGCCACGATCGCGCCGGGCATTTCCGTGCCTCGAAAGGCCTCAGGGAGCGACCGATCCGCAAACGCCGAAACGCGGGCTAAATGAAAAGGCTCATCCGGCCCCTCGTAGGCGGGGAAAAAGAAAGCGTGCACGACCAAGCCAAGCAGGACAAGACCCGCAAGCAAACTGAGAGTGCCACTCCTCTGAAGGAGCGATGCGCCACCCTCACGACCTGAAGATTCGTCGAGATCTTCAGGCACGTCAGCCGCGAGTATCTCGACGAGCGAGGTCCACGGTACGTCCGAATATCGAGGTCTCCTGCCTCAAGCATCGCCCACGAGTTCCAGGGCGCCGTGCACCGTGAACGGGATCGCCTTGACGACGCCGGACGGAAATGCCGTCAGGAGGGTGAGGACGAGGTGGATCGCGGCGAGCGCGTAGGAG
>JBOHBL010000569.1:0-1985 GCA_050698295.1 Rubrobacteraceae bacterium
TGCCTGGGAGCTCATGCCCGGCATCCGGCGCGGCGGATACCGCACTGTCGGCACCGTGGCCGTCGCTGGAGGCCTCTACGCCTACGTCTCCGCCCCTGTGGTGACGGCGTGGGTGGTCGGCCTGATCGCGGCCGTCTCGGCCGGGCTGGGCGTGAACTGGCTCATCCAGCGGTGGCACTCGCACTGGTGCGCGGAAGCCCGTGACCACTACGAGGACTACCTGGTGCCCCTGCACACCGTGCTCGCCGCCAACGTCGGCTGGGGCCCTGAGGTGAAGGCGCGTGACTGGCTGCACATCCCGGTCAACTACAAGCTCCGCAGCGAAGAGGAAGAGGGGCCGACCCTCTGGGACCGCGTCACCTCCGCCCTGGCGGAGTTCTTCGAGACCGGCCACCTGGCTGTGAAGCGCTACTTCCGCGACGACGTCGACCAGGACGACAACGACGCCACGGAGGAGACCGCCGAGAAGCTCGAGGACGCTACCCCGGCGGACGACGTCGACCAGGACGACGAAGACGACGACGAGGAAGCGGAGAAGCCCGCCGAGCTGCTGCGCGACAACGTCATTCTTCGCCTGGATCTGCCGGTCACCTTCTCGACCGGAATTGCTGGTGACGACGAGGCCGAAGGCGGCCGGGCCCCGAGGATCAAGACCGCCCTGAAGAACGTCGTCTGCGAGAAGCTCGCGCTGTCCAGCTCGGAAGTCTCGGTGTCGTGGACACTCCACGGCCGTCAGCCCGCCGTGGAGTTCCGCCCCCGCGCTGTCGTCCCGGAAGTCGCTCGCGCCGCCGACCTGGCCGACATGCTGAAGAAGGCCCCGGCCTCGGCCCCGATCATCGGCCTTCGCCGTGGTGGTCGCCCGGTCGCGGTGGACTTCGACAGTGAGTCGCCGCACCTGATGGCGGCCTGTGGTCCCGGCGCGGGCAAGAGCGTGATGGCTGGCGGCCTGGCCGCGCAGCTCCTTGCCCACGACGCCCACGTGGTCGTTCTCGACACCAAGCAAGACAGCCTGTCGGTACTCGCCGATCACCCCCACGTGCAGTACTGCCGCACCCCCGAGGCCATCCACAACTTCCTGGTGTGGCTCTCCGAGGAGGTCGACCGCCGCATGGCGATCAAGGTTCTCAACCCTGATGCCGACTTCGTAAGGATCGTGGTCATCTTCGAGGAGATGAACGCAGCTTTCCAGAAGCTCAAGAACTACTGGAATGAGATTCGCGAAAGGGAGGACCCCACGACTTCGCCCGCGTTTACCGGCTTTGGTGACGTCGCGTTTATGGGTCGCGCTCCGAAGATGAACGCGATTGCGATTGCGCAGAGTGGAACCGCCAAGGTCATGGGTGGGCCGGAGACCAGGGAGGCGTTCTTTACGCGCGTTCTCGGCCGGTACTCGCTCAACGCCTGGAAGATGCTCGTCCCGGACGTGAAGTTCGTAAAAAGCTCGAAAAAGCGCGGCCGAATGCAGGTCTGTATCGCCGGTGTTCGCTACGAAACTCAGGTGCTTCTCTGGAAGACCGAGGAGCTGCGAGAGTGGGCCTGGTCCTGCTTCGCCGAGGGGACGTCCTACGACGGTCCGAAGCTCTCCGTTCGCGAGTTCCTACGCGGGGAGACCCCTGTGACTGTCACAGCCCCCGCGGCTGAGACGGCCCCGGCTGAGACGCCCGACGTACCGGTAATCACGACTAAGCCGGTAACCGCCATTGATGCAAATACCGGTACTGATGGTGAAACCGCTACCGACGACGTCGCCGACGCCGCCGAGGGCAAGGTTCTGCCGTTTGAGCGCCCCGCTATCGCCCTTCCTTCCGCGGGAAATTCGCACCTGACCGAGGCCCTTGGCGAGGATGAAGACGAAGACATTTTCATTCCTGACTACGCCGACGAGATCGCCGAAAACGACGTCCCCGAGGAGACGGATAACGTCGAGAATGACGCTGTCGAGGTGGTCCCTGAGGGGATGATTACTCTTCGCGAGGCGGTCGAAG
>JBOHBL010000570.1:0-3334 GCA_050698295.1 Rubrobacteraceae bacterium
GCCTCTGTTCCTGGGCGTTGCGTATGATGGGATCCGCCCGCGTACCGCACAGGCGATCCGCTACCACCGTCGCCGCCCGGCGCACCTCGGCTTCGGCAGGTTCTCTTCGCTCCCCGATCCACGGAAATATGCCCTCATCCACCAATCTCTCTATCACCTCGCCCAATTTGTCCAGGCCGGCTTCGAGTGACTCCGGGCGGGCGCGCACCGGCAGCCGCCCCTCCTCCAGCGTCTTCACCAGACCACGGGACACACAGGCCAATCCCGCCAGTCTATCGCGGGCAATCGGCGGAGCGGTCGCCATGCGTAGCATCGTCAGGGTATCAGGGTAGCTCCGGAATACCGAAGCGCTCACGTCGGTCAGATTGGCCGTTCGTTCCAACGCGGACTCGACTCGGCCAGCGGCTTCGACTCGCTGCGAGCGGTACGCCTCCGGGGCAAAACGCATGAACCACTCGTTATAGAAATCGACCGAGCGGGCAGTGTCCGCCTTCCATAGGCGCGGTTTGTCGGCATTGATCGGCATCGAGACTATTTTAGGATGTTTGCGGTCCTTTCTCGACGGTAGATCGCAAGGCAAAGGCTCTTGCCAAAAACACCCATGAAGACACTACGATAACAGCAGCCGCGTCCCGACGAAGATGAGCATGACGGCGAGGATGACCTTGAGCGGCTTTCCGGGGAGCCACGGAGCCACGACGCTCCCCGCGAGAACTCCAGGGATGCCACCCAAAAGCAGGGCTCCGGCGAGGCCGAAGTCCACGTTTCCCTGGGTCATGTGGGCGAGGCCGGTGACGAGCGAGAGAACGGTGGCGTGGGCGATGTCGGTGCCGACGACCACCGAGGGGGCCATCGGGTAGAGCAGGAGGAGTATGACGGCCATCACGCTGCCCGAGCCGATGGAGGTAAGCCCCACCAAATAGCCGCCGAAAGCTCCGAAGAGGATGGTGTAGGCGCGGCGGCGGTAGCTCATGGGGGATTTACCGTCCCAGCCGCCGGAGGCGATAGCGTCGTTTCCGCCCCGCTCGGGCATGAAGAAGTTGCGGTAGATCAGGGATATGCCCACGATGACGAGCGTGATCGCGATTATCGTGATCATGATCGAACGCACCATCTCCTCGTCATACGAACGCTTGATCCACTCCAGCGTCGCCACGCCGAGCAAACTGGCCGGAATGCTCCCCAGCCCCAAGAATACCGCCACCTCTAAATTGACCGATCTCTGGCGGTAGTGCTGCAACGAGCCGGTCAGCTTGGTGACGGTGGCGTAGACCATGTCGGTGCCTATGGCCGTCGGGGCGGGCAACCCCATCCCGACAACGAGGAACGGCGTCATCAGAGAGCCGCCCCCGACCCCCGTGAGGCCGACCAGAAAACCGACCACAAGGCCGACGAGGGTGGGCTCGAAACTCACGCGCGGTCGTATGCTTCCACACGCCGCAGATAGCCGTAGTGTTCGAGGAACTCGACGACGCGGCGGGCGCTATCGCGCGGCTCTTCCTCATCGGTCTTTATGTGGAGTTCCGGGGCCGCGGGGACTTCGTAGGGGTCCGAGACGCCGGTGAACTGCGGGATCTCCCCGGCGTACGCCTTTTTGTAGAGGCCCTTCACGTCCCGCTCGGCGCACACCTCCACCGGAGCGTCGATGAAGACCTCGATAAAGTCCTCCCTGATGTCGCAGCGGACCTGATCCCTGGCCTCCTTGAACGGCGATATCGCGGATACGATGACGCCGACGCCGTTGCGGGTGAGCAGATTCGCCACGAACCCGATGCGTAGCACGTTCGTGTCCCTATCCTCCCGCGAGAAGCCGAGCCCTTTGGACAGGTTGGTCCGCACGATGTCGCCGTCGAGGACCTCGACTTTGCCGAGCCGGTCCCTCAACTCCCTCTCGACGATCTCGGCGATGGTGGTCTTTCCAGCGCCCGAAAGCCCGGTGAACCACAGAGTGAACCCGCGTCCATGCCTCATCCCATTCTCCACTTTCGTCCCTCCTGCTGTTGTCGTTTGCTCGCCGAAACCAGCGCCGGCTACTGTCGCTTGCCGCCCTTGCCTCTGTAGGTGCGCGGCTGCCTGATGGTCTTTTCTTCGTCGCGGAGCCCTTTTATGAGGACCTCGACGACCTCCGGGCGCGAGAACTCCGGCGGCGGGTACTCTCCCTGCGCGAGCATCTCCCGCACCCTCGTGCCGGAAAAGAAGACGTGCGCGTCTTTGTCGTGGGGGCAGGTCTTCGTCGTCGCCATGTTGCCGCAGTTGAGGCAGAAGAAAGCATGCTCGAACTTGAGGGGCGTGATCCCAAGCTCGTCCTCGGTGAAGTTCTCGAAGATGTGCTGCGCGTCGTAGGTACCATAGTAGCTCCCGACCCCCGCATGATCCCGCCCGATGATGAAGTGCGTGCAGCCGTAGTTCTTGCGACACATCGCATGGAACACGGCCTCCCGGGGACCAGCGTAGCGCATCGCCGCCGGAAAGACCGCGAGCAATGTACGATCCTTTGGATAATAACGGTTCAGAATAGTCTCGTAGGACTTCATCCTGACCGGAGCCGAAATGTCGTCGGACTTCGTCTCCCCGACGAGCGGATTGAGGAGGAGACCGTCCACGATCTCCAAAGCGCTCTTCTGGATGTACTCGTGCGCGCGATGCACCGGGTTCCGCGTCTGGAAACCGACGACGCGACTCCAGCCCTTTTCCTCGAACGCCTTCCTGAGCTCGGCAGGTTCGTAGTATTGCGCGGGGAACGGACGCGGATTGGGCTCGTCTTCGAGGAGGGTGACTTTTCCGCCGAGGAGCGTGTCGCCCTGGCTGTAGACGTTGGCGACGCCGGGGTGGTCCTCCTCGTTGGTGCGGTAGACTTCTTTCGCCTCGCGCTGTTTATCGTAGGGATATTTCTCTTCGACCGTCATCGTGGCGACGATCCGGCCTTCGCCGTCGGCGAGGGCTATATCGTCGCCCTCGCGGATCGAAGCCGACTCTTCATCGTTGGCGGAGAGTGTGATCGGCATGCTCCAGACGTGGCCGTTTTTGAGGCGCATCGTCTCGACGACGCTCTCGTAGTCGTCACGGACCATGAAGCCTGCGAGAGGAGAGTAGACGCCGGTGGAGATCATCTCCAGGTCGGAGAGGTTGCGCGGCCCGAGAACGACTTTTTCATAGCCCCCGGCCTCTCGCTTCAGCTCTTCGCGCTCGCCTTTGGAAGCCCTCCGGTTCACCAGCTCGCCGCCGTGCGGGGCGATGGTCTGCCACTGCGTGTCTATCGTCATTTGCTTCCCCCCGTCATCGCGAGCGTTCCCCCGGCTTTCCGGTGGACATCCAGCCTGCGCCGGACGCGACC
>JBOHBL010000571.1:0-9191 GCA_050698295.1 Rubrobacteraceae bacterium
AAGGGTGATTTGTCGAGCATCTCTCGACACCACGAAACGGTTTCCCCTTCCAGCTTCTCCAGCGGCACGACCGCGTTCACGAGGCCCATTTCCAGGGCTTCGTCGGCGGAGTACGTCCGGCAGAGGAACCATATCTCCTTCGCCTTCTTCGGCCCGACGAGCTGGGTCAAAACGGAAGCGCCGTACCCGCCATCGAAGGAGCCGACCTTTGGTCCGACCTGTCCGAACTTCGCGTTCTCGGCGGCGATGGTGAGGTCGCAGAGGACGTGCAAAACGTGTCCTCCGCCGACCGCCCATCCCGCGACCATCGCCACGATGGGCTTCGGGCAGCGGCGCATCTGGACGTGGAGGTCCGTCACGTCGAAGCGCCCGATGGACGCGCCTCCGGGGGTGCGGCTCGGGTCGTCGGGGTCCGCGAGGTATCCGGCGTCGCCGCGCACCTTCTGGTCGCCGCCCGAGCAAAAAGCGTCCGGCCCTTCGCCGGTCAGGATGATGACACCGATCTCATGGTCGTCGCGGGCGTCTTCGAGGGCGCGTTGCATTTCCTTCACCGTGAGAGGGCGGAAGGCGTTTCTCACCTCGGGGCGGTTTATGGTGATCTTCGCTATGCCCTCGGCCTTTTCGTATTTTATGTCGGTGAATTCCTGCGCCTGTTTCCATTCGATGGTAGTCATGGGGTTATTTTAGCTTCCGCGCGCTCGGAATTACTTCCGGTCTTCGTCGGACCATGTTTCGACGAGCAGTCCCGGCACCCGGTCGAACTCCCTCGTGTTGGCCGTGACCATAGTGAGTCCGCGCGAAAGGCATGTGGCTGCGAGCCACAGATCGTGGGCGCCGATGAGCTGTCCCTCCGCCATTAATTCGGCCCAGAGTCGTGAATGAGAGCGAGCCGTTGCCGGTTCCACCGCAAGCATCGGGAAACGCTCCAAAATCCCTTCCACGAAGGCCGGGCGCGAACGTTCGGGTCCGAAGCGCGATGGACACTGTGGAGCAACTCACTCGCCGTGATCACCGACAGAAAAAATTCTTCTTGCTCGCGGCCCGCGAGATGCGGCTCTATGTCCAGGCGCCTTCGCTCGTACTCGATCAGGATGCTCGCGTCTATGAGGACGCCCATGGATCCCGGAGATTAGTCGAGGAAAGCGCGGCTCTCGCTTCGGCAAGATCGTCCGCAAACTCCGACGCTTCAGTTTCAGATAATCTCGGCAAGGACGAAAGCAAGCCGGGCAACTCCCCCAGCCGCTTCCCCGCAGGCAACGGCGCAAGCTCGGCCACAGGCTTGTTGCCCCGCGTGAGAACGAACCGCCCCCCCGGTAAACCACCCGGTTTATGTAATCCGCGAAGCGACGCGCGACTTCCGTAACGGAATGGGTTTCGCGCATGCCTCTCCCTTCTGAAAATTCGCGAAATCATATTATCAGATTCAAGAAAAAGCCGTGCGCCGTCGCCAATAATGTCTTTGATTCCGGCACCTTCCGCCGTATTCTTTCACCATGCACCCGCAAACGTTTAAGAGCCTCACGAACGCCCGGGACTTTATGCGGACCTCGTACGGGGCGCCCCTCAAGCTTCCGGACATCTCCGCGCAGGCGAACCTCTCCCCGTACCACTTTCTGCGCGTGTACAAGGAAACCTTTCAGGAGACGCCGCGCGCGTTTTTGACGCGGCTCCGGATCGAGAGGGCGAAGACGCTTTTGGCGAAGGGGGACCACAACGTGAGCGAGGCGTGTTTCGAGGTTGGGTATTCGAGTTTGGGAAGTTTCAGCGGTTTGTTCGCCCGCCATGTCGGACTGTCGCCCTCCGAGTATCGGCGTTATGCTCGTTCGAGCATAGTGGTTCCGAAAGAGATACGCTCGATTTTCATTCCTTCGTGCTTTCTCTCGATGGTTCGCGGACTCTCCGAATAACCGCAATTTTCGAGAAGCCGGGGCGTGTTTTCGGCGGTATATTTCCGGTGTAAACGAGAGAAAGGAAGTGTTGTGATCCAACGCCTCAGCCACGCTACGGTGTACGTGACCGACCAGGACGAAGCCCTCGCTTTCTACCGCGACAAGCTCGACTTCAAGGTCCGAAACGACATAAAGGTGGAGAACTTCCGCTGGCTGACCGTGAGTCCGAAAGGACAGCCGGATCTCGAGATCGTCCTCTTTCCGGTACCGTCGGAACTTCGGGAACTCGTCGAGAAGGGAACCATCGGCCCCGGCGTGTTCGAGACCGACAACATCCACGGCGACTACGAACGCCTCAAGAAACAGGGCGTCGAGTTCCGCTCGCCTCCCGAGGAGGCACACTACGGCGTCGAGGCGGCGACCATGGTGGACAACTCGGGGAACTATTTCAGCCTCCAGCAAAGAAGCGCGAAATAAAGCGTTCGGATAACGAGAGATAAGCCCCCGGCGCTTCGAGACGAACGTTGTGTCCGGCGTTCGGGACGATCTCCGGGGAGATGCGCGGACTCCTTTCCGCCATCTCCCGTGCTATGCACACGAACTTCTCGTCCAACCCTCCGGCGACGGCGAGGGTCGGAACGGGGAGGTCTTTTAGTTTCTCCCACAATGACGGCTGGCTCCCCGTTCCCATGCCGCGCAGCGACTTCGCAAGCTCTCGCGGAACGTTGTCTTTCCGGCGCTCGATGAGCTTTTCGACCAATCCCTCGTGACGCGAAAGCGAAGTGAAAAGCGGCTGCCGATGCCAGTCACGCAAGAACTCCTCGAAATTCCCACCCTCCAGACGCTTCGCCCTCTCTTCGTCGGCTTCGCGGCGAGCGGCGCGTTCTTTCTCCGTTTTCAGACCCGGCGAGGCGGATTCGAGAAAGAGCTTTTCGCACCTCTCCGGGAAACGCAGCGCGAAATACAGAGCGAGCCTTCCGCCCATCGAGTATCCAACGATGGACGCGCGCTCTATTCCGAGGCCGTCGAGGACCTTCAGCAGCTCGTTCGCCGCTCCCTCCATCGCGCGGTTTTCGGCAGGCATCCCGAGAGACTTTCCATGTCCGGGCAGATCCACGGCGATGCAGCGAAAACTCTCATCGAACGAGACGATGACTTCCCTCCAGTCCTTCGACGATCCCAGGAAGCCGTGGAGGAAGAGGAGGGTGGGATGCTTCTCGTGGCCGGATGCCGTATAACTCAGGTCACTCATGCGGGCATGTTAAACGAAAGGGTGTCGTGAGCGAAACGAACGGGAACAGAGTCCTGGCGGGACGCAGGATGTACGGGGTCTCGATGGGGCTTTTGGAGGCGGCCCTGTACGGGGTCCCGCTGGCCTTTGTGTGCGACCTCTTTCTCGTCGGGCGACTCGGCCCCGTTCTGGCGGCGATGGTCGGTCTGTTCGTCTGGGTCGCCGTCGGGGTGTGGGTGATGCGCCGGACGAACGCGAAGTTCTCGAAGAGCAGTTCCCGAAACCGTCCTCGCGAAGACGCGGCGGAGGTCGCTCGAAACATGCAGACGCGCGTCCTCAAGCACGCCGCCTTCGCGAGCGTGGCGCTTTTGATCTTTGCGACGCTACCCGCTTTGTTCTCCCCCGTCTTTCCGAGTCTCGGGGTCTGGGTCCGGCCATCCGGCATAGGTTTCTTCTGCTTCACTCTGCTGCTTGGGATCACCACCCTGTATTCCCTCGGCGGGCTTGTGGAGAAGGTGAGATCCCACTATCCCGAATATCCGGGTTTCACGGCGGCGGCGCTGTTCGCCCTCGGAATAGTCGCCTTCTTCGCCGCCTACGTTTTGGGGGTTTGACCCTTCAGACCTCGGGGACCTCGACGCCGTGGTCTCCGTGAGAGAGACGGGGAAGGTCGTCGGTGATGCCGTAATAGTCTCCCGCGTCGTCCACGAATATATGAACCACGGTTTCGAGGCCGGTCGGGGAGTCCATCGTTCCGGCCATGATCATTATTTCGCCGCCCGAAACAGGCTCCCAGAACAAACTGGAGCCGCATACCCCACAAAAACCGCGCCTCGCCTTCGGCGACGACTCGTACCAGCGAAGTCCCTCCGAAGAAACGAGCGAGAGATCCCCGCCCCTCGCACCCGACGCCGCCACGAAGTGACCGCTCGCGCGGCGGCATTGTCCGCAGTGACAGTTCACCACCGGACGCAATGGACCGCGGACTTCGTACTTCACCGCTCCGCACAGGCATCCGCCGGTCGCTGTGATCCGGTGAATTTCTTCTTTCATAGCCGAAGTTTATACGGGCTCGTCCGGCGAAGACAGCCCGGCGAGCAACTCCCGGTGCAGCGCGACGTTCTCGTTTCGATCCGTCCTCACCTCGATAATTGAGGGAGAATCCCGCGAAACGGCCTCTCGATACGCCGCCTCGAACTCGCGCATGGTCTTCGGACTTCTATAGTCGAGGCCAAACATCGCCGCCGCGTGTTCGAAGCCGAGCCCCTGCGGTGTCCCGAAATATTCCTCGAAGAATTTCTCCTGTCGGGAGACGGGCAAAAACGAGAAGATGCCGCCGCCGTCGTTGTTTATCACGACGACCGTGACCGGAAGAGATCGAAGCATCGCGAGAGAGTTGAGGTCGTGGAGCAGCGCGAGGTCTCCGATGAGGAGGGTGACCGGAGCGCCGTGCCCTCTCGCGAAACCGGCGGCGGTGGCGACCGTGCCGTCGATCCCGCTCGCCCCTCGATTCGCCGCCACCGGCACGAAAGCCCCGTCCGAAACGGCGCAAGCGTCCAGATCCCTGACGGGCATGCTGCTCGCGACGACCAGGCCATGCCCTTCCAGAATGAGCCGCGAGACGGCCCGCGCCACGAACGGCTCGGCCACCGGGATGGCCTTCGACGCCGCCGCTTCGATCCTTTGCCCGACTCGCTCGGAAGCCTCGCGCCACTTCGAGGCCCAGGGAGTTTCTCCGGCCACCTCTCGAGTGACAACCGGGAGAGAATGACAGAAGTCGACCACGTCCGTCTCGACGCCGCGAGTGGCGAGGTGGTTCGGGTCGAGCCGAAAAGGAGTCTCCTTGACCACAACGTACTGCTCCGGCCTGTGCCGGACGATGAACTGCTGGAGGCGTTTGGAGACCACGCCCCCACCGACGTGCAAAACCGCTTCCGGTGAATTTTCCTCCGCGAAAGATTCGTCCGCGAGGAGCGCGTCGTAGTTTGGGATCGTCCACTCGGAACCGTTTCCGAGCCTGACCTGCGACCCGATGTCCGGCAAGAGCGGCCATCCGATGGCCCGAGACAGATGTATCGCGGCCTCGCCTTTTTCTCTGGAGTCCAACCTTCCGGCGACGATGAGAACGCGCTCGATATCTCGGAGTTCGCCCCTTATTTCCTCGATCTCATCGTCGCCTGCGGATGGCTTCGTCACAGAGTGTTTCGTGTAGGGATCTCCGCTTTTTCGCCAGCGATGGAGATGTTCCGGGAGATCCATGGGTCCTCCTTCGTCCGGGAGGAACGGTTCGCGGAACATGAGGTTGAGGTGGACGGGACCGGCTGGGGTTCTCCGGGCGCGGCGCATAGCCTGGTCCACGGTGGTCAACACGGAGGCCGGGTCCACGTCGAGGTTTGGGGCGGGGAGGTCGAAGCTCCAGCGGACGTAACCGCCGAAGATGCCGGGTTGATCTATGGTCTGGTTGGCTCCGGTCTGGCGGAGTTCGGGGGGACGGTCGGCGGTGAGAAGCAACATCGGCGCGGAATCGACCGAAGCCTCGACCACTGCCGGAAAACCGTTCGCGACCGCCGTCCCCGACGTGGTGACCCACGCGGCGGGAAGACCTGTCGCTCTGGCGTATCCGAGCGCCGCGAAGGCCGTGCCGCGTTCGTCGTAGTGGATGAGGGCTTCGGCTTTCGGGTTTTCGGCGATGGCGGCGGCGAGGGGAGTGGAGCGGGAGCCTGGAGCCACGCAAAACATTCGCGCGCCGCATCGAACCAACTCCTCGACGAGGAGGGTCGCCCAGAGGCGGTTAGCGAGTCGCGTGTTCACGGTCGAGGCCGAGAACGGCGAGAAAGTCGGATATCTTCTGCTCGATCTCCACCCACTCCGCCTCGGGCGTGGAGCCGGCCACGATCCCGGCCCCCGAAAAGAGCGCGAGCTTTTTGCCGCGCGCGAGCCCGGATCGAATACCCACAGCGAACTCGGCTCCTTCGGCCCCGATCCAACCGATGGGTCCCGCATACCATCCCCGGTCGAAGGGCTCCATCTCGCGGATCGCATTCACCGCCTCCTCCCCCGGATAACCGCCGACCGCCGGGGTGGGATGGAGGGCTTCGAGGATTTCCGCGTCGGTGACGCCTTCGCGCAGCGTCCCCCCGACCCTGGAAACGAGATGCCGCCTGCTCGCGCCCTTCATCTCCGAAACGCCTTTTTCGACCTCCAGAGCTTCGCAGAGCGGCTTCAAGTTCTCCTCGACGCCAGCCCGCACGTACTCGTGTTCGGCGCGGTCTTTGTCGCTGCCGAGGAGGTCGTCGCGAAGGTCCTCGTCGTCGGCTTCGCAATTTCCTCGCGGACGGGTCCCGGCGACGGCTTCGCTCTTTATGGCCCTTCCCTCGCGCCGGTATAACCTCTCCGGCGAAGCTCCGACGAACGCCACTCCCTCCTCCGGCTCGACGTGGAAGTGGAAGCATCCGGGCGTCGCCCTTTCGAGGCTCGACGAAAGCAGGGTCGCGTCGAGTTCTTCCTCGAAGGCGAACCCGGCCCGCCTCGCAAGCACGACCTTGTCCATCTCATCGCTTTCGAAAGCCGCGAGGGCTCCCTCGATGTTCCGCCTCCAGCCCTCGAAGTCCGGGCCGTCCGTCCGGCGGAGGAGGCGCGGGAGGATCAATGTTTCTTCCTCTTCGGGGGAGGCGAGGTCTTCTATCCGATCGATTATCTCTTCTTTTTTCTCCGCGTCGCGCGGCAGCGCCAGGTTGCAGACGAGCGAGGATCCTCCGTCCCCGGAGATCATCTCGAAGCGCGGCAGCACGAAGCGGTAAGACTCGAAGGCATTCCATTCTTCGCCAACATCGCGTTTCGGGTCGAACCTGAGCCCGCCGTAATACCGGAGGTTCGGGTCTCCCGCGCGGAGCAGGATCGTCATCTCCTTGCGCAAAGCAAGAGGTCCGTCTGAAGGCTCCCCGGTTCGGATGTCGGCGGCCCCGACAGCGGCCACCTTCAGACCGTCCTCGCGCCCGGACCAGTACACTTTCGGCTGGGTCCCCTGCGCCCGAATCCAGAGCAGCGAGGGCTCATACTCCACCGGAATGGACAACCGAACGAGTCGCTTCTCTTCCAGCCCAGGTTCGTCAACGCCGGAAAGCGCCCGGCTCACCCGCTCCGCCAGAAGCCACCTGGCCCGCGAAAAAGAGACCGGATGTCGCGGCGGAACTCTGTGATCTCTACTCAACATCTCGCAAGGTAGTGTAGCAAGGTGTAACGAGCCGGGTAGCGTCTCCGATCACAGTTGGTCGCTGTCGCTCCCAGGGAGTGGGGAAAACAAATACCACTCACCCCTCAACGAGTTCGCCGCGGACGATGATCCTGTCGGAGTAGTCGGGCAGGGTGCATGCCTGCAAGCTGATGATGTTCTTGCCTTTCATGGGGTCGAGGACTTGAAGCTCGGTCGGCTCGACGGTGATGGTCTCGAAGACTCTGTACGTGTACTCTTTGCCTTCGGCGTCGGTGACGAATATTTCGTCGCCGTTTTGCATCCTGTCTATGTCGTAGAAGGCGAGGTAGCTGTCGGTTCCTTCGTAGCCGAGCCTGTGCCCGGCGATGTAAACGTTTGCTTCTTCTTCCCACGGGAATCCCGTGTGGAGGAGGTGGACGGCGTGGTTTTCCCTGAGAAGCTCCTCGTCGTTGCCGAGTCCGGTTGGGACCTCGACGTTTCGCACCCGCTCCATTTCGGGCGCGGTGAGCGTGAGGGTTTCGTCCTCCGGAGCGCCCGGGTCGGAAGGTTGCGGTTTCCGCTCCCCCTGTTGCGGGGCGACCCGCCCGTCCGGGGCTTCCCGGGGGCTTTGGTCTCCCGCCAGGGATCCACACGCGCCGAGGACGACTACCAGCGCCGCCACAAGCGCGAATAGCTCCCTCAGACGCACCTCATCCGACCTACGACCGGACCAGCTCGCCGCGGACGATGAGCCTGTCCGTGTTCGAGTAGTCCGGGGTGCCATCCGGGAGCACCCTTACCAGCTCGCAGGTCTGGAGGGTGACGATGTTCTTGTCCGGTATCGGGTCCAGGTATTCCACCGCCGTCGGGGGAACCTGCGCCTTCTCGAAGACTTCGTAGGTGTACTCGCTCCCGTTGGCGTCGGTCACGATGATCTCATCGCCGCTCTCCAACGTCCCGATCCCCTCGAAGGCATTGTAACTCGGGGTCCCCTCGTATCCCTCGACGTGCCCGGCGAGATACACGTTCGCCTCTTCTTCCCACGGAAAGCCGGTGTACAGGAGGTGGACGGCGGCGTTGTTCGTGAGCGCCTCAATGTTGTCGCCGCGCTCGGTCGGGATGTTGTCTATCTGCTTGTCGAGCTTGGGTATCGTGAGCGCGAGCGTCTCATCCTCGGGAGCCTCGGCGACGTTTGCCTGATCACCCCCAGATTCCTCGTTCCCCTGCGTCGGAGCAGGCTGCGCCTCCTCTTGCTGCCGCCCCTCTTCGTCCCCGCCCGACTGCACGATCGAGTTGCAGGCGGTGAGCCCAACCACCACAGCAAGCGCCGACAAAAAGAAAGCCAACTTCCTTAAACGCATCTCTTATCTCCTGTTCCGAACTTCTCCTGGCCCAGAGAGCTTATCATCCGAAAATAACAAACCCGTTACAATCCAACAACCAGAAATGTTAAGCCCCATCCCGCCTCCTGTAAAGGCTCGTGATCCCATCACAATCCATGCCCGTAATTTGTTCCGGATTTCTCGCTTATTCATCCTTGAACAATTGGCAGATATGTGTAAACTGCACATATGGAAAAAGAAATTGGTTTGATGGAGGTTATGGACGTGGAGAGGATAAAAAAGATGAGCGGGGCTTTCGAGCGCGTTGCCGGGCGGACGGGTGAGATGCGCAAGCTCGTGTTTGACCATGCGGTAGCGATACAGGAGCGGAACGCGAAGTTCGCTCGGGAGTGGCATGAGAGCCTTTCGGACGAGGTCCGGCATCAGGTCGAGAGCAACCGGGCTGTGACCCAGGAGCTCGTCGAGCGGACCGAGAAGCAGCGCGACGCCTACCAGGCGCTCGTGCAGGAGTCCGTGGACGCTTACATGGACTTCGC
>JBOHBL010000572.1:0-2962 GCA_050698295.1 Rubrobacteraceae bacterium
CTCGCGCTCGTCGGACCCGCCGTCAACACCGTCCTCGAAGCCGTGGAGCATTCCAAATACGAGGCGCTCGCGAGAAGAGCGCACCGCATCCTCGACGAGGAGAAGTTGACTTCGGCCTACGCCGAAGGACTGGTGCGGCAGATAACTTACGAGGAGCGGGGCCGCAAGCTGTTGCAGGAGCGCGTGGACGAGTTGTTCACGGAGATGCTCCTCTGGTTCGGGCCGGAGGGTGAGGAGGGCATCGAGGCCATGAGAACCGAAGGTTTAACCTCCATGTCCAACGAGGAGATGCGCCAGAGGTACTTGGGTCGCGTCGTTCCGCTGCTTCAGAGTTGCGGAATCGAGGTCCCGGTCAAAAGAGATGGGAGCGACGAGAGATGGGAGTACGGAGAGCTACCGTGGGAAGAGTGGAACCAGCTTCAGAGGCGCCTGGAAAGATAGCCGAGGAAGAACGCGAGCTCGTCTGTCCGTGGTGCGACTCGGAGGACGTGGAGATGGTCGCGGAGTACGGCCCGCACCTCATGGTCTCGCAGTACATCTGCCGCGGCTGCAAAAGCCCCTTCGAGGTCATCAAACGCTGATGGCGAACACCTATCCGTTCGCGGGCAAAGAGCCGCGAGTGGCCGACGGCGCCTTCATCGCTCCGACGGCCACGCTCATCGGGGACGTCGTCGTCGAGGAGGGGGCGAGCGTGTGGTTCGGGGCCGTTTTGAGAGGAGACTTCAATCGGATCGTGGTCGGGGCCGGGACGACCGTTCAGGACAACTGCGTGGTTCATTCCAACGAAGAGCGTCCGACGCTCATAGGCTCGAACGTCACCGTCGGCCACCTCTCGATGCTGGAGGCGTGCACCATCGAGGAGGGGGCTTTGATCGGGATGGGTTCCATAGTCCTGCACCGCTCGCGCGTGGGAAGCCGGGCGATGCTGGCGGCGGGAAGCGTGGTTCGGGAAGGGCAGGATATCCCACCCGAAGTCCTTGCCGCGGGAGTTCCGGCGGAGGTCAAAAAAGAACTCGACGGGAGCGCGGCGAAGTGGGTGGAGACGGCGGCTCTGGAGTATCAGTCGCTCAGGCTGAAGTACATGAACGAAGCGACAGTAAACAGATAACGGAAGAAAGGGGAGTAAGGATGGCACAGGCCATAATCAACGGAGAATTCACCGGGGCGAAGTCCGGCGAGGAGATGCCGGTCGTAAACCCCGCCACCGAGGAGGAATTCGACTCCGTTCCGAAGGGCGGCAAGGAAGACGTGGACGCCGCCGTCGCCGCGGCGAAGGAAGCGTTTGACGAGTGGTCGAAACAGGACCCGGACGACCGGGCGACCATTATTCGGGCGGGTATCTCGAAGGTTCAGGAGAAAGCGAAGGAGATAGCCGGCTTGCTCACGAAAGAGCAGGGCAAGCCATTCTCCGAATCCATGGGCGAGCTGCATCACTTCCTGCACGGAATGAACTACTACGCGGATCTCGCCAGCAAGATCGAGGGCGCGTACGCCACGCTTCCCTCGGCTTTGGGCAAAGCCTACGGCATGGTGATAAAGAAGCCGATAGGGGTGTGCGCGGCGATAGTGCCGTACAACTTCCCGCTGACTTTGATGGGGACCAAGATCGGCCCGGCTCTGGCCGCCGGGAACACCGTCGTCGTCAAGCCCGCCGGGACGACGCCGCTGGCGACGCTCCGGGTCGCCGAACTCTTTCAGGAGGCCGAGCTTCCGCCCGGCGTGCTCAACGTCGTCACCGGCCCCGGCGCGGAAGTCGGCGAGGCGCTCGCCGGTCACCCGGACGTGAGGCGCGTCGCTCTGACCGGCAGCACCGAGACCGGAAGACGGCTCATGGAGATAGCGGCTCCGCAGTTCAAGCGGGTCTCGGCGGAGCTTGGTGGCTCGGACCCGGTCATCGTCTTCCCCGACGCCGACGTGGACGCGGCGGTGAGGGGCATAAACATCGGGCGCTTCTTCAACGCCGGGCAGGCGTGTCTCGCCGCCAAGCGCGTCTACGTCTTCGAGGAGATCTACGACGAGTTCATGGAGAACCTGGTCAAGAGGGTCGAACGTTACGAGCTTGGCGACGGAGCGGAGAAAGCCGAGAAGCCGAAGATAAGGATGGGTCCCCTCAACGCCGCCCGTCACCGCGACACGCTCAACGAGCAGCTTCAGGAGGCTGTCGAGAAAGGAGCGAAGGTTGCCGTCGGCGGCGAAGAGCAAAACGGCGGCAAGGGCTTCTTTTTCCAGCCGACGGTGCTGGAGAACGCCCCGCGCGACAGCCGGGTGGCGAAGGAAGAGACCTTCGGGCCGTTGCTTCCGGTGTTCAAAGTCGACGATGTCGATGAAGCCATCCGGCTCGCGAACGATTCGGCGTTCGGGCTTGGATCCTCGGTGTACACGCACAACGTTAATTGGATCCACCGCGCCGCCCAGGAGATAGAGGCCGGTATGACGTGGGTCAACCAGCTCCACTTCGGCTACGACGAGCTCCCGTTCGGAGGCGTGAAGGACTCCGGGATAGGCCGCGAGCACGGGCAGGAAGCCATCGAGCACTACCTGGAGCAGAAGTCCGTAGTCGTCGGGGGACTTGGATAGAAGCGCGACCATTTGTAGGGGCGGGTTTCAAACCCGCCCCTACGCCGAATGAAGGGAGAAAACCTATGGCCGTCGAATACGCGAGAGAGGGAAACATCGGGTACATCACCCTCGACAACCCTCCCGCAAACAGCTACGACCTCTCGTTCATGGAGGAGCTTTCGGGGTGCATACGCTCCGCCGCCGAGGATGATGGAGCCGGAGCGGTTGTTTTGCGTTCGGGTTCGGATCGCTTCTTCTCCGCCGGGGCGGATATAAAGGCTTTCAACGCCAACTCCGTCGAGGAGAACATGCGGATGATCCGGCAGGCCCACGAAGGGCTGGCCGAAATAGCGCGCACCCCGAAGGTCTTTATCGCCCAGGTCGGCGCGACCGCTCTCGGCGG
>JBOHBL010000573.1:0-4869 GCA_050698295.1 Rubrobacteraceae bacterium
CGAAGAGCGTCGCCATCCCGACTCGCCTGGCGAGCGAGTCGTCCCGCCGAAGCCCGGCGACGATGAGCGCGGCGCCGCAGACGCCCCAGACGACCGTGGTCCATCCTTCTCCGTTGGGGAGGAATGCGAATACGCTCCAGATCCAGGCGAGAAGGCCCACGTGCGCGGCTATCCGGTAGACGAGCGAAGCGGTAGCCGGAAGCGCGAAGCTCGCGATAAAAGCCAGCGATATGGCAATAAACTGCGTCGAGGCTTCGGTGAAGTCGAACGGATAACCGCCGTCCACGAAGCCGTCGAAGAGCACGCGGGCCGAGAACCACACGCCGACGACGGCGAAGAGAACGTGGGCGATCACGGAGGCGAGCGCGTTCGGGAGCCTCTTCGCGAAGAAATGCAGCGCCACGGCCTCGACCGCAAGCGCCACGAAAAGGGCATTCCCGTCCAGAATCATCACGAGCGCGAGCGTCCCGAGCGTGAGCGATGTCAGGGCGTGGATATACGACAAACTCTCAACTCCGACGCGCCGGAGGGCGAGAGAGGCGAGAGCGTACACAGCCGCTCCGCCAAGGGATATCAGGCCGGTGGTCTGCGACTCGAGGCTCCAGACGCCGGACGTGATCGCGATCGAGATCAACGGGGCCGTCAAAGTGAGTACGCGCGCGTGTGCATCGCTCCGCAAAACCTCCTCGTCGCCAAGCATCCCCGTGAACGTTCCGGGAATCGGAAAGGTCCAGCGTTCCGGACTCCGGTGGTGAAGGACTTCGCGGAGGACGGGGGCGATCCAGAACGAGATCCACCCGAACGCGACGCCGACCTGCAACGCCCATTTGTCGAGTCCGCTCGCCTCGATCGCTCCGATGAAGAAGACCATCCAGACCCCGATGAAGCTGACGATCAGCAGCGAGCGCCATCCCTTGTAAAGAAAAATAGCGACGACTCCGGCCAGAATAGTGCATGTGTACAGAACGAGGCCGCCGACGGAACCGTCCTCCGTATAGAGGAGGAAGGGCGTGAGGAGGCCGCCGACGGTCCCTGTGATGGAGAGGACGGTCGTGTCCTGACGGATCGCCAGCGCGAACGCGAGGACGGTGACGGCGGACATGAAGGCGAAGGCCGCGGGCCAGGAGACGAGCGAATACCATTCGTTCGCGGCGTAGCCGGTGATATAGAGTGTTCCGACCCCGCCGCCGAGCAAAACCTGGCTGAACGAGCGTCGGTTCTCGTAGACTCGCAGACCGAGGGCGAGGAGGCCCGAACCGATGGCAAGCCCGAACCCGACGCGGATAATCGGTGTGATCCAACCCTGATCCACCGAGAACTTGAAGAGGAACGCGACGCCAAGCAACAACAGCCCAATGCCGATCTTGCCGAGCCACCATTCCCCACTACGCAACGCAACCAACTCCGCGAGCGTCCGGCCCGAACTCTCGTCACCCCGCTCTTCCCGAACGGCGGGCTCGGAGAACGAAGGTTCGCTCCTCTTCCTGGCAGCCGCGGCGAACTCCTCCGGTCGAGACGCTTTTCCGGGTTCGACTATCGCCTCTCCCGACGCCCTTTCCGACCCGCGCTCCAGGCGAAGGAGCGCAGCCCGCAACTTCCGACCCTGCTCCTCCAGCCGCTCGACCCTCTCTTCGAGAGATATTTCTCCGTTCCTACTCATTTCCTTCCCCTCTCGTCTCCAGCAACTTCTCCACCATCTCCAGCCGATCCAGAAAAGCTCCCAAAAGAGCCCGCAAACGACGGATCTCCTCGATGGCCTCCTCCGGATCCTCCCTCGCCAACCCCGAAACCAACGCGAACCTCCTCCAGAACCCACTCTCCTCCAACCCCGCCAAAACCTCCTCCACCCAACAACGCGCCTCCCCATCAACCTCCCGCCCGCGCAAAGTTTCCGCCATCTTCCTCTCCTTCTCTCCCAACGAGATCACCGCCGGAGCCAACCTCGCCATCTGCTCCTCAACCTCGCCCCGCAACCACCGATGCTCCACCAAACTCAACCGCTTCGACGGACGCCGATACTTCTCACCCACCAGGAAAACAGCCAGAACAACCCCCACCAACCCAAACCCCACCACCATCAAAACCTCAACCCCACCCAACACCCCGAACTCCCAAACTCTTCGCCATAGCGCCTCCATCCCTGCTTTCCTTACATTGTAAATTTACACCGTAAGATAACAGTCGATGAAAATCCTGTCAAGGAAGAAGTGTGCCGTTGGCGAAATTCATTTCGTCGTCAGGAGGGGGATGTTCGGCTCGTCGCAGCGGAGTTCAGAAAGCATTTCCCGAAGCCTGAAACCTGATGCCTGAAGCCGGTTGATTCCTTCCCGGAGCCGCATTCGTCTTTCTCTGACTCCCGTACTCCCGCCGAGCATGGAACTATCCATCCGGATCCGGTATCAGAGGGTGAGGTACTGTTTCCAGCCGAGGCGGGCGAGGAGGGCGGCGGTCATGGCTGCGGTCGCGCCCCAGAGCTTGGGTTTGGAGTGGTTTTGCACATCGAAGAAGGGCACTTCGTAGTCGCGGCCGTCGCGGGTCAGGATGGTTTTCCGGAAGGTTTTCGGGGAGAGGAGGGTTTGGAGGGGTGTGGTGAGGATCTCCTCGACCTCGTCGGGGGCGATGGTCAGTTCGGCTTCCGGGGGAAGGAGGCCGACGAAGGGCCTCACGAGGAAGTTCGAGGGCGGGATGTACATATCTTCCAGAGCCCCGATCACCTCGATGAGGTCCGGGACGAGATCTATCTCCTCTTCGGCTTCGCGCAGGGCGGTTTCGAGCAGTGAGCCGTCGCCGGGTTCGATGCTGCCGCCGGGGAAAGAAATCTGCCCGGCGTGGTCGTTGAGGTGGCTTCGGCGGACGGTGTAGACGAGATGAGGCCCTTCCAGCTCCATCAAAACGGGGACGAGGACGGCGGCGCGGCGGAAGGTCGAGTCGGGCGGGACGCGGGGGATTCTCCCTCCGGTTTCGATGTCTCGCGGGGAAAAGCTCGCGTATACCTCGCGCCAGTTATCCAGGGGTTCCTTCACTACTTCGCGGAGTTTCTCAGCGATAGTCTCGTTGGCGACGCGTTTGTCCACGCGCAAGATCATACAGCGGTTTTCAGAAAGTTCGAACTTTCTGAAAACCGCGCCGTTAGCTCTTGGCTTTTTGTATTTGCTAACGGCTAAAAACGCAACGAATCACCGGTCCTCACGGTTCGCGGCTCCATCTCTGCTCGCCGCTCGTCTCGGTGTGGCCGTTGGTGTGGATGTTCGTGGTGACGGGGTATGGGATCTCGATTCCCTCTCCCCGGTAGCGTTTGTGGAGGAGCTTCATGAGCTCGTGCATGATGTTGTATTGTTGGGCGACCTCGCGGGTACGCATGATGACCGAGAAGTCTATGCTGAAATCCCCGAAATTATTGAAACGAATAAACGGCTCGAACTCCGGGACGCCGCCTTCGATCTCGGTCATCACCTCGTTGGCGACGGCTATCGTCACGTCCTCGACGTGCTGCAAATCGCTCGAATAGCTCACCCCGACCGGAACCGTGACCGACATCTGCCGCTCCGGCTGGTAGTAGTTCGTGATGTTCGACTGCGCGATCTTATGGTTAGGCACGATCACCATGTTGTTCCCGAGGGTCCGGATGGTCGTGTTGCGCCACGTGACATCTACCACGTAGCCTTCCTCGCCCGAATCGAGGCCGACGAAATCCCCCGGACGAAGCTGACGGGAGGCGATGATCAAAACCCCCGAAAACAGGTTCGAGAGGGTCTCCTGAAGCGCCAGCGCGACCGCCAAACCTCCCACGCCCAGGGCGGCGAGGAGGGGCGCAATCTTCACGCCGAGGGACTGGAGGATTATGAGGACGCCCATCGCCAGGATCGCGATCCTCGCCAGGTTCGTGAGCAGCGAGGAGGACGGAAGTCCCTCAGCCCTGCCCGCGTACGCGCCGATCAGGCCCGCGACGAGCCTCGCCAGGACTATCGCGCCGGAGAGGATCAGGGCGGCGAGCAGTATCGAGTTGAGGGAATCGTCGAGACTCTGGTCCATCGGGATCCTGACTACCGCGAAGTGGGCGCCCGCTATCCCGAACCACAGCGTCGTCACGCCCCGCGCGGAGTTTATGATCACCTCTTTGCCCCGCAGGCGGGAGTTCGAGATCCAATCCTTCAGCTTCTTCAGGACGATCATCTCGAAGACGAGCCCGATCAGGACCGCTCCCACGATGAAAGCCACCGGCGCGTAGAACTCGGAAAGCTCGATCGCGGAGACGGAGAGCGCCTGTTGCGCCAGCGTTGCCGTGAAACCCATCTACCATCCTCCCAGATTCGCGTTCAGAGTCCAGGCAAACGCAACACACCGTAGCGTACTCGCGCCACTCCTTCAAAGAGATAAAGACCGATTTTGTGTGAAGTTTCTCATGGAGGCTTCGTTCGTCATTTCTCGGGTCTTTATCGCTCCGGTGTTCGCGCAGGAGGGCTATCCAGACCGAATAATCCGTGCAATTTTTCATCGACTTCAATCCGTACATCCGAAGAAAGCTCCCCAGCTCACGCAGGATGCTCGCGGTCGTAACCGTCATCAACCGGTGCGGTCGAAGGGCGGAGCGAACGCGCAGTCCGGTCACCGCGTGATCCGCCTCTTGAGATCCAACACCACGTCGGTCTTCAAAATCTCGTCCGGGATTCGACTCGTTATAAAGGCGAGAACGACATGTCGATAAGCGCCGACCGGATCGGTGAGACAAACGGCGGGCCGCACCTTAGTAACTATCTCAAAAGAGATAAACGGTGCTGACGACGGTACCACAGCAATATGCAGGCGACCTTGATGAGTCCCAGATAATTGGCGGCCTTTTTCTCGTAGCGCACCAGAAGCGCCCGGCAT
>JBOHBL010000574.1:0-15636 GCA_050698295.1 Rubrobacteraceae bacterium
GGGCCGGGTCGTGGCTCCATCCTTCGATTCTGCGAGAAAAACGCCCGGAAAGCACGGATTTCTTGCGATGCCTCGACCTCGAATCATCGTGAAAGCGCCGTTCGTAGCCTCGTCTGCCTCTTTTTCAGGATCGACTACTTTATGGCTTTGGGTTCGAGGAAGAGGAGGCCTTCGAGTTCCCTGTTCAGCGTTTCGAGGGCGAATGTGAGGTTCGTCTTTGCTCCCATCATGTCCATGCCGTCCGCGCCGAGGGAGGCGTCGCTGGAGTGGAAGGCGTAAATGTCGAGCTGGACTCCGGCGACCCTCTCGCGGTTTTTCGCCTTGTACATCTCGCGCCGGAGCAACTCGTACGCCTCGGGGCGCTTGCGCTTCTTGCGATGGTGGATCATGCCGTGCGCGTAGCCGTGGACGCCGTGCATGAGGCCATGTTTGAGGCTGTCGAGATCCCTCTCGAGGTCGGGTTCGCGCACCTGAGGGACCTCCACCATCCTTCGCGCGAGATCCGAGAGGGATTCCTCCGCCTTCTCCGGGTCAAGCCTGTCCATCCGGCGTCTCCTCGCGACGACGAAAGGCTCCGCGAAGCCCGCCCCGCCGAGAGCCGGGAGGATCGAGCGTTCCATGCGATCCATCGTCCGGTCGAGATCCCCTTCCCCGACCTTGACCATGAACTTCGTCGCGTATATGAGAGCCGCCCTACTCACCGCCGCGCCTCCTCTTATCCCCCGTGCTCGCCGTCCAGCCCATGCCCACGACCTTCACGTCGCCGTAGACCTCCTTCAGCCTCCGCAGGGCAGACGGATAGGGGACGAAGAGCGGGCTGTGGATCTCGACCTCCCCGCTCTCCCTCGTGTATCCGAGGAGAATTCTGCCATCATTGAGCATCTCGTCGGCAAGCGTGACGAACCCCTCGTCGTCCAGCTTCTCTCCGAAGACGGCCCGTATCATTTCGGCGAGGGCTGGTTCCCCTTTGTCGTCTTCCACGGGTAGGAACCACGCTTCCTTCTCCGTCACCACGAACTTGTTTATTGCGCCTCTTTCCGGTACCTCATGCATGACGTGTCCTCCAACGCTTTTCTCCGATGGCAAATCCTGTCTCCTCTCCGGTTTATCCTTCGCTGATATGCAATAAATATACGATTCAGGGTGAACGGAACTTTACGAGTTGGTTGTTCGCATGCCGAACTTTGGTAGGCGAACCACAAGCCTTCGAATGCCATCCAAAAAGCATCGTGCTCACTTGGGAGCGCGGCCCATTCCTCTCTTTGTCAGGTTGCCCTGAGCGATATGAGGTCTTCGTTTCGTCCCTGACGATGGAGTTCCAAACGAGAGCTTTGTCGTAAGAGCCGCTCGTCCGGGCGGCTTATGTCGAACGGGAAAAGAGCTGGAGATGTCATCACGGTGGGGAGTGCGCTCATCTGGGAGCCGCTCGATACGAGAGCCGCCTCCAGGAGCCAGGCCGTCGTCTCGATGTCTTCGATGACGCGCGTCTCCCCGGTAACGTACTCGCCTTTCTCCTGTGTCTCGCGCAGGACGCCCCAGTCGGCGAAGCTCCTTATGATGCGCTGGGAGGCGCGGATGATCGTGCTCCGCTCCCCATGAGCCTCCACCAGCCTTCGCCTGACCTGCCTCACAGAGACTCGTTCTTGAAGAAGAAGCAGCCTGCCCACCACGCCTGCCGTCTCCCAAACGACCGGATAGTTCGCGCAGACCATGCCCCAGTGAAGCGCGAGCCTGTTTTTATCTGATCGCTCCGCCATCAAAGACAAGCCCTCGTCGCGGAGATTTTCGAGATGCTCCGGCACGAGAAGCCAGGTGCGAAGCAATACTCCTTTGGTCTTCTTGCGCGCCGCTTCGCCGCTTATTTCGCTCTCGAGCAAGAGGTCGAGCTTCGTCCGGATCTCCTGAGCCGACGCGCCCCCGGCGACCCAGTCCGCAGTCGCGTCGAGCCAGCCGAGACGTATCTTGCGGTCGAAGCCTATCGCTCTACGATCTCCGTTCAATCCTTCTCTCCTTTGATGCGCGCGAATGGGACGACAAGCTCTTCTATCGAGACGCCGCCGTGGCCCACTATACGCCTATTTTCGGAGATGAAGGCCGCTCTGTCCGGAGCCAGGAGCGGCAAATAGTCCGGTGGCAGCCCCGAACCGGACCACTCGATCGCTCCGGGAAACCTCTCGGCCACCCGCTCCCGGAGCGCTCCGTCGGCGTACACTCGCGCACGCTCGCCCCGGACTCCCGCGATGGCTCCCTCGGAAGGCCGCCCGATGCCCCTCGCCTCCACGTTGCCGTGATCGGAGGTCAAACACACCTCGAAGCCCCCGCGAAGGAGGAACTCGATGAGCCGCTTCACATATCCCTCTTCGGCCCACAGGCGAACCTGGCTGTGCATCCCCCTCGCCCCAAGCTCCATGCCGTGCATTATGTCGTCCACCTTTCGCACCACGATGCCCGCCACCTTGACTCTATGTCCGGAAACCGCTTCCCCGATATCCTCGGCATCGCCGTCCCCGGCTACGTTCGCGTAAGCGACCTCTTTGCTCGACAGCTTCGCGGAGTCCGACCAGAATCGTCGCCAGAGGGTTTGCTCCCGATCGGTCGTATGTATGCTGGCCGGGAAGTACGCCGGAGGGTTCGCGGCGAAGATGGACTGCCGACAGACAGGCGTGATCGTCGGCGCCCAGGCGAAGACGGCATCCTCGTAAAGCCGGACACCACCGATTTGCCCCGCCAGCGCCTCGCGCAACACGACCCACTGCCCCAAAGCAAGCCCGTCCACGACGACAAGGGCGACCCTCTTTGCCGCGCCTTCTTCCAGCCGCCGGGCCAGAAACCTCGGTATGTGGTGAACCATCGCCGGCGACGTCGCGGAGAGATTGTGCAATCCACCGTACTTGTCCATCACCCACTCCAGAAAAGAAGCGTCCACCCTCTCCCGCAGCTTCGGGAGGTCGTCGAGCCTGGAGACCTCGGTTTCGTGACGCAGCGCCTCGAGTTCCGCCCACTTGCGCGCGAAGGAGAGCCACTCGTGACGGTTCGAATGAGGTTCCGGGACTGCGTCTCGGATGTTCTTCAGCAAACCGTCCAGCCGTCGCTTGTTGTCCTCTTCCGGCTCCGTCTTCAGATCGACGGCGAGCCATTCGTCTGCGAGATGCTCCGCTTTCGGGTGCGAGGTTGGTCGAAGCATCCCTTCGAGGAACATGTTGTCTATGTAGACTCGCATCTGCGCTCCGTCGAAGGGAAGCTCCCTGGGACCGGAATAGCTCGTCTCGTAGACGGCGGATGGCTCCTTGACCTCCAAACCCTCTTTCTCCTCCGCACGGTACACGAAGATCGGCCACCTCTCCTGCAAAAAGGTCAGGAAGGCGTCCCGGTCGGGGAGTATCTCCTCAAGCGGCCACTCCTCGAACCGCCCGCCGCTTTTCAGATGATGGAGCAGACGCTCGTCCACTTCCTCCGGCAGTTCCCACGCCTCGTAGTGACGCGACAGCAGCAGCCGCAGCAGGCTCGCGGTGGAGATGATGGTCTCCGGCGCCACCCCGTATACGTGCCGCAGTACGAAGTCCGCGGTCGCGCGCTGTCCGAGGAGCCTATCCGGCGGATGCGCCCGGTATGCCTCTCGCAGTTTGTCCAGATTCGTCCGGTCGAGCGCGTCCACCACCGGGTGACTGAGGTTCGGAAAGAGTTCTATGAGGCCGAAGGAGAGCTTCTTACCGGCCACGATCAGGTCATACGGCAGCCTCTCCAGATCCCACGCTCCTCCCCGGACCACCACTACCAGAGACACCTCTTCCCCAGCTTTCCATCGCGCTTTATAGTCTGCCTCATACGCGTAGCGGAACGCGATGGGGTCGCCGTATTCCAGCGTCTCGTAGCCCCGCTTCCGCAGTTCCGCCGCCACGGCCTCCTCGGGCAGCAAATAGTCGGGGTCGGCGGCGAGCGTGAGCTTATGACCGTCGGTCGGGAAGTCGCGCAGGATCTCTTCCCGCCAGCTCATCCTTCGAGTTCCAGATACGAACGGATGAGATCCCACCTCGACACGTACTCCTTCGCGCCGTCCATGTGCCGGAGGAATACTTTGTTCCACGTACTCTCCGGTCGCCGGGCCTCGCGCACGACCTCGACGGGGAAGACGTAGAAATCCGGGTCTCTCCTTCCGGTGTCGTCTCCATGTTTCTTTCGCCGGTATCGGTAGCCCCGGTTGAGCGCGACGAACACCACGAAGTCGCAGTCGAGGTTCTTTATGGGGAAGCCGCCGTCGAAGTCCGTCGCGAAGCGGCTCTTTACTTGTATGCGACACGAGAGGTTCTTCTCGGCGTTCGTGGCTATGAGGTCGTAGCCGGGGAAGTTCGTGTACGCCTTGAACGCCTGAATGCCCTCGACGAGGAGGTTCCCGAGCACGAGGAACTCCGCCCCCTCCGACTCGAGCGATGTGTCGAGCCTGCGAGCCTCACTCTCTGTTCGTGGATCAGACACCGAACTCCGGAAATGTATAGAGGAGTTCCGCGACGGTCATGATGCCGATGCCTTCGTACTTCTTCAGCGCGAGAAGTTCTTTGTCTCCCGTTACTATGGCTGATGCTCCCGCCTCGATGGCGCACTCCAGAATGCGGTTGTCCGGCTCGTCTTCGAGGACGGATAGGCGTGTCGCGGGACGGACGAGGGTTGCTATCCCTCGCAGCGCGTGTTCCGCATCTTTCAGCTTCGCATCGGAGAAACCGAACTTCGGTTCGGCCAGCTTGCCGACCAACTCGGCGACGATCTCCTCGGATGCGGCCAGTTCGAAGGCTCCTCTATGCGCCAGCCCGAACGCGAGCGCGGACTTGCTTCTCGCAAAGGCTATCGCCGAGATGTATACGTTCGTGTCGAAGACTATTCGCACCGTTCCCGACTAGCGATCCTCGAAGACGAACCTGTCTACATCTTCCTCCGTTCGGATTCCTCCGGCTCGCAGTCCGGGACCAAGCTCCCTCTGAAGCCGGGCAAGCCGGTCGCTCGCCTGACTCTGCTTGTACGCGCGAGCCATCTGCCTGATAAGCTCGCTCTTCGAGATGCCCTCCTCTTTAGCCATCTCCTCCATCTCTTTCGCCAGCTTCGCCGGAACCGAAACGCTTATGACTTTCGTGGTCCTCGCCATCCCTGCCTCCCTTCGAGTATTACTTGGGTAGTAATTATACGTCATCCTGTATCTGGGAGGCTGGTTGTCGCGGAGTCCAGGAGTGGATCATCTTCCAGGTGGATGTTGTTCACCTGTAGCCAGTGTCTCGCGACGGCGTCGCCTTCTTTGCGCCACGGGCGGGTGAGACCTACGGAGAGGATAACTCCGGTTCCGGCCTTGAGTTCCTTTTGAAAGTGTGAGATCAGAGATTTGCGAGGTGTTTTATGATCCTCTTCGCAGAATCTCAGGTCGGTCACGGAGAGATCCGCCGATGGAGAAAGCCAGGGGAAGGAGATCCTGACACTGCCATGGCGGTTCACATACAGAGATGGCCTCCCTCGCGGCGCAAGACAACCGAGCGAAGCCTTTCCCTTCCCAACGTCCATTACGCAGCTTTTCTCGTGCTTGGCGAGGTCTTTGCCGAAGATGCCTTGCAAAGCGTCGCTGGCGGAATCCCGTAGCGTGTCCCAGAAATAATCATCCGGAACGCACCCGAGACAGGCTGCCTTTGCGGGGTCGAAGCGATGGTCTTCGTGTTCCGGGGCACGTCCGACGTGGACGGTGGGGCCGAGGTCAACCACGCAGCCAAGCTCGAAGGGGCCGCCGTTGCGTGAAAGAAGGCCCGTCGTGAGCCTTGCGTTTCCGAGTACGGGCCGGATGTGCGCTCCCGTTTCGAGGTCTATGCCGGCGACGCAGATGTAGCCTGGCTGCATCCTCGTCAGGTGGTTTATCAGGATTTTCATGGCGTTTCACCGGCTTCACAGGTGGACGAATTCCAGATCTCCCCAGACGGCGTTCAGGTATTCGAGCACGAGGCGACGGTGGCAGCGTTCGGGGGTGGCTTCGCTGCACAGCAGGATGGTCGGCGTATCGAACAGGTTGCGATTGAGCGTTTCCTCGATCCGGCGCTCGCGCATCAGAGCCAAGAAGCTCTCTTCGTACTCCGGCCAGTCGCCGCCTTTGCGGTAGTGGCTCAGCATCTCGGGCGTAGGGGCGAGCATGGGTTCATGCAGGTATTCCGCTCCGCAGAGTTCTCCGAGAAAGAACGGGAGGTCGGCGCGCTTGGCGAAGCCCGCGAGCTGCGAGGTGTTGTTCAGGCGCACGTCGAGCAGACGCCGGATGCCGGACTTTTTCAGCGTCCCGAAGAACTCCTCGGCGGTCTTCCGGGTGAAGCCGATCGTATAGGCTTTACGGACTTCCATTCTTCCCTTTCCCGTGGCTCCTCGAAGAGCGCGAGCTGGTCTTCTTCCAGATCCTCTTCACTCTGAATGTTACCTTCGCCCCGGATGTGGCGCACATCCACACCTTCCTCCCGCAAAACTCTCCCGACGAGCAACTCGCGGTGGCAGCCCGTCGGGTCCTCCTCGCTGCACATGAGCGCGACCCGGAACCGCCCCGCTCCGTCCTTCACCCTGCGAACCCCTTCTTTGAACGTCTCGGACTGCGCAACACGCCCATAGTCAACCCGGCCATCCTCGTCGTAAAACTCGTCTCCTTCCGGTCTGCCGCCAAGTTCCCGGCCCAGAAAGAGGTACTTCACGCTGCGGTCGTCCACGGCTTTCTTGAGTACATCTTTGTTAAAGTGCGGCGCGTATCTCGACCTCGGGTGGGAGCGCACGTCCACGAGTGCCTCGATCCCATGCTCCTTCAATAGCCCGAGGAACTCCTCCAAACTGTGGTTGGAGTGTCCGATAGTGAAGACCTCGATATGCTCTTCGCCACTCCCGTCCATACTGTCTCAGCCTTCCTCCGTCCGATCCAGGGCGTTGTCGTAGAACATGAGGAGCTTTGCGTCCTCCTGCAAAACGGTATCCGGGATCTTCTTCGCCACCGAGATGATCGTCCGGTACTCCCGGTCCCTCCACGCCCTTCCGAACCCGGCCCGCACGGCTTCGAGGCGGAAGACTTTGAGCCTTCGTCCTCCAAATTCCTTGTATGTCTCGAACTCCTTGAGGAGCGAGGCTTCGCGCAGCTTTTCGAGGTCTTGCGCCCGGTTCGGGTCGGGGACGTACCAGCGGTCTTTGGCGGCGGAGATCATCTCCGGGTCGTGGGTGGAGAGCCCGATCTCCGGGACGCCGCCCGACTCTTCCTCCGCCGCGACTATCTTCGGACGATGCTTCGCCGACTGCTTCATCCACGAGAGTATTTGATGCGGTATCGGCTCTCCTTCCTTGTGGCGCAGGAAGTTCTCTTTGAGGAGATCGCCGAGTTCGAGCGACTTCTCGTGCTTCGCCCAGCCGAGGTCGCGCATGAACTCCGGCGCGAGTTCCTGGAAAGTCTGGGGCTTCTTCGTGAGTTCCTGCCGCAGCCACTGTATCGCCGACGACTCCCCGGTTATGAAAAGCTGGAGTTCGAGAAGCTCGCGGGCCTTCACGCGCTTTTTGTCGTACTCGGAGACGTGATCTGGGACGAAGTACATCCCGTCGCGCTCGGGATACCGTTGCTTGAGGCCCGCGTAGAACTCCGCCGCCGAGAGAGGCACGCTCACCCCGCGCTGCACGTGGAAGGCGACCATCCGGTCGAAAAGGAGATAGCCCATCCTTTCGGCCACCGGCTCAATAGTGGAGCCAGCATCTTGCTGGCTTGTATGCTGACTCTCAAGCCTGCTGGAAGCAGGCTCCACATTGCTCTTCTCCACCACGACCGAAGCTGTCGAAGGTGGGCGTCCACGAAGTCCCACACCCCGGCCTCCGTCCCGGCTTCGAGGTCGAAGCGACGCTCAAGCTCCTCGTTCGGCTTGTACGCCGAGATCACGAGATCCTGCTTCACCGCCGCCGCGCTCGTCGTCTGCTTGAACGTCCCCTGCTTTTTGTCGAGCGTCCGCACGTCGGCGACGACGAACCCGGCCCGCTGCAACGATTCCTGTATCGCGTTCCACACGCTGTTCTTCGAGTTGTGGAACTCGACCGTCATCCAACGCCCCGGCTTGAGTACGCGGTGGTACTCCTCGAAGCAACGCGACATAAGCTCCTGGTATTCGAGAAGCCCCTTGCCCTGGATTTTGTTCTCTATCGCCTCCGGGACGTTGTTCGTGAAGACCTTCAGCCACGACTCCCACAGGAAGTTGAGTTCCGAGTACATGAGGTTCCCGCCGAAGGGTGGGTCGGTGAAGATGTAGTCCACGGAGTTGGTTGGCATGATAAGCTGCGTCGTAGACTGCGTCGCTACAACATTGGACTCTTGGCAGAACCCAAATATAGAAGCGAACGTTTTGACTTTGCCTTCGAGTTGACTTATTGAGTTCAGTTCTTGAGGGGTTGAAGGTAGATAGAACGTTCCACTAACAGTCCCGCCTTTTTGGTTTGCTCGCCAACGATACATTCTCGTGCAGTTTGTGAGAGCCGCAGTTAAGACCAGGCCAAGATGGTTCGTTGGAGTGGCTGCAAGTTGCCACCTACCAAGAATGTGGAACGCCCTTGTATAAGACAAGTGGTGAATGTACTCAAAAGCTCGCCCTGGACGCCATTCGTCTCCCCACGGTGTACCCGGTTCTACGTGCATCATTGCGTCCGTCGGGAACCAGTGGGGGATGGGGGTTTCCTCGACGGCTCGGGTCATGGCCCGGTCGAAGTCGTCGGGGGTTTTCTCGAACCTCTTTTGTTTGCCTTGTCCCGGCCTGCTGGAAGCAGGCCCCACAGAATAGTTGATCATGACCGGAACCTGCCGCGCCTGCCGCGCCGTCTCCCCGAGAGCCTCGTCGAAGCGAGTCTGCCACGCCCTCCCGAGTCCCTTCTTCTTGAGCGTCGCCGAGCAATGCGGGCAGGCGAACACGTCGCGCACCTTCCCGGCCTCCTTGTCAACCGCCGCCTCCCAGAAGACGACCTCCCCGGCGCACTCCGAACACACGAACACGTCCGACCATGCCGTGTAGTTGATCCTCCCAAGTGGAGCCGGCTTCCAGCCGGCATCATCAACCTCGTCGCCAACCACAAACCATTCATACTCTTCGGGCGTCCTCGCCAGTCCTTCTTTCACTGGGTTTTGGGCGATGTACTCCAGCACGTGGCCAAACTCGCGGTCGTCGCGGACGATCCGGTCGTAAGTCTCCGTTCGCCAGACCGTCCGGCCCAGCGTACCTTCGACCTTATTGATCTCGTTGGCGGAAAAACTCTTGACGCTGTGCATGATGTCCGAGAGATCCCAGTAGATATTGTGGAGCCGGCTTCCAGCCGACGGCTTTTCTCCAGTAGACTTCTCCAAAGGCTGTATAACAGCATGCACATGATCCGGCATGACCACCGCCCCGATGAACCGCAAGCGCTTGCCGTTCCAATGTCGCAAGGCATCGAGTACGATCGAGCGAGCCTCCCGAGAAAGTTTGCGATGGTCGGCTGTATTGAAGGTCAGAAAATAGAAAGCCCCCGGCTGTTGCCAGTGAGGCAGGTTGTCTTGTCTCGCTGTGAATGTCGTTATACCTCTTTGATATTCTGGCTCGCTCTGTTCTGGCCTGCTGGAAGCAGGTTCCACATGAAGGGTCCAATACATCCAGCCGCACTCCGCCTCGACCTCCTCCAGAATGCGGTTCGCCTCGCGCTCGAACTCCTCCACGTCAACGGGGGTGTTGTAGTTGTATGAGATGAACGTCGCGGCGGGGGAGAGGTCGTTCAAAACCGCCCGCCTCGCCCCGAGCTTCGAGACGGCCCGTCCCTCGTCATCGAGGATGTCTCCACCTTCCGTCACCGTGTAGCCGAGTGCGGCGACGGCTTTCCGGTCGCCCGAAAGCTGGGCGGCGACGCCCGTCATCCCCGTTCCGCAAAAGCCGTCGAAGACGATGTCGCCCGGCTCCGTGTAGTGGAGGATGTAGCGCATGATCGCCTTGTGCGGAACCTTCGTGTGGTACGAATGGGCGTTGTAAATGGGGTCGTTCTTCCCCTCGCTCACGTCCGCCGCGAAAGGCTCCCGACGGTAATCGTCCGAGCCGGCGTCATACTCCATCCCGTAAAACTCCACGAACTCCCCGACGAACGGGTTCGGGCAAGCCGTATAAAAAGGCGGGTCCGAGAGCGCCAGAATATCCTCGTCCGAACCCTTCGGAAACCCCTCCGTCCGGCGAAACTCCGGGTCGGCGAGCCTCTCACGCAGCCGCTCCAGAAAATACTCCCGACGGGCCGCGTCGTTCTCGAAGCTCATCCCCAGGCACTCGACCGGGCCGTTGTGTTTCGTCCGCTCCTCTTCGAAAAGCCTGTCGTGAATGCTCATCCCCACCCCTTCCAATAGCGGCGTTTCAGAGATTGTTTCAAGAAACACCCGTCGAGTACAGGCAATGATCTTCGAAATGGCCGTGAGCCATTAAACGAGCCATTGACGACCATAAACGGCTCCGCAAAATTTATAGTCTCGCCCTCAATGCGACCGGATGCCGCTTCAAACTTCCCCGTTTTCATTCTCCCACTTCCATTCCAGCCTATTCGCCAGCTTATTCATTCGATGCTCGATCCCATGTACCAGACTACTCCCCTACCGTGTCCTCTGGAGTCTATGAGTCCTAAATTCTTCAAACGTGTCAGGTCGTCGCTGATCGTCTTTTTTGCGGGAGGGTTTGTAAGCGCATTCATTATGACTCTCAGCGGCGCCTCGTGCGAAGAGAGTATCTGGAGGATTTCCCGCTGCCTGTCCGTGAGGTCGAGGGCTACACGATGAGGAGCTATGTAGCCGCTAGGAAAGAACCGTACACCCACCGATCCCGCCTGCTCAGCGAACTCCGGCTCGGGATGGCCGGCTCTGACGCAGAGTTCCACAATCTTCTGCGTTCCACGCCCCCATCTTTCCACAAGGCCTCGGTTGAAAAAGACCTGCGCGATGAGCGGGTTCCGCGGGCGGGACTGATGGTCCCTCTGTAAGTAACTATCTCAAAAGAGATAAACGGTGCTGACGACGGTACCACAGCAATATGCAGGCGACCTTGATGAGTCCCAGATAATTGGCGGCCTTTTTCTCGTAGCGCACCAGAAGCGCCCGGCATTTCGAAAGCCAGCCCAGCGTACGCTCCACCACCCAGCGCCTCGCCGGATAACGCTTCCTCCCCGCGGAGTCCTTCTTCTCCTCGCCGACGCGTCTTATGTGGGGGGTGTAGCCGCGGGACTCCACCGCCTCCTCAACCACCTCCCCCTTGTCGTAGCCCTTGTCCAGGCACAGATGCTGGGGAGCCTCCTCCGAAGGCTCGGGACGCTCGACCACGATGGCGTCAAGCGTGGCTTCGAGCAACTTGAAGTCAGGTACGTTGGCTCCGGCCACGATCACCGAAAGTGGCCCTCCGTCGGCCTCGACCAGGATGGAGCGTTTGACGCCGTTCTTGGCTCTGTCAGTGGGATTGGGGCCTATTCGGTCCCCCCAAAACGAGCCTTGCCCATAGCTCCGTCGGCAGCCTGCCACTCGAAGTCCACTCCGCCAAGCTCCTCGCACTCGGCGATCATCTGCGCCCAGATGCGATCCAACACGCCAAGCTCGACCCACCGCTGGAAAGTACGGCGCGCCGAGGAGTCGTCGGGGAACCCTTCGGGCAGCCGGTTCCACTGGCAGCCGCTTCGCATCCGGAAGATGATCGCGTCCAGGGCGGCGCGCTGGTCTACTCGGGGTCGCCCGGTACTCTTTGGCGGGTCGTGTTCTTCGAGGATCGGTTCGATGATCTCCCACAACTCGTCGGGTACTCGCCAGATAGTCGGAAGCGGCTTCTCCTGGGTCGGGTTTTCGGACATGGATGACGCCTCTCTCGATAGGGATCACTGGCGATGATAACCGATTGTGAGGGTTTTGAGATGGTTAGTAAAGAGTCCAGTCTATCCTCCGCCCTGTCCAGCAGGTTCCTTGCCGGGACGTTCATCCTCTCGACGGCGGGCTTGAAACCGCAGTCCCGGCAGACGGGGTGGGTTTTGAGCATGGTCGAGGTGAGGCTGGGGCACGTCTTGAGCCTCGCCATTGACTCCTCGAAGTCCCGTAGTTGCTGGATGGGCATGAGGTCTATCTTCGAGAGCGTCTTCAGCCGTTTTAGCGGCTCGTCTTCATAGAGTATGCGAGACTTCCGCCGGTCTTCTTTCATTCTGAGCCGCGCCGTCGTGTGTAGCTTCATGTACTCGGTCGAATACTCTTCCTTGAGAGCATCGAGTCTCTTTCGCATTTCCCGGCGGCTGATCTCGTTGGATAGCGGCTCCGTCCCGCTCGACGCCCGCTCGGCCCGGATGCTCTCCGCCAGATCATGGTCTTCCGGCAGTACGCTCTCCGCGGTGGAGAGGTAGTCGGCGGTCGCTCCAACCTCGGAGAGAGCCTCGCGCAGACCGGAGATCCTTTTGAGGTCGCGCGCGCCCGCGCCGTAACTCTCTATCTGCTCCCTGCTCCGTTTCAGGTTTTTGAGCTTCGCGGGGGTCGAGTACGCTTGAAGAGTTTCCAGAAAGCTCTTCGTCTCCTCCAGATTCCCCCGGATGAGATCCATCTCGCTCGAGGAGAGCATCTCTCGGCCCCAAAAGACCAGCCCGCTCTGAAGTATATGCCGGGCCGTGGCGATCTCCTTGACGACCCTGTTCGCCTCGCCAAGTAGCTGTCCAACGGGTTGCCCGTCTCCGCCCACGACTTTCCCCGCAAGCCCCGGCGCGAGGCCGACCAGCTCGAAAAGGGCCTCCAGCGCCGGCTTGTCCCAGCCCTTCGGCCTCTCGATGTGCTTGAAGTCTGTCAGATCCGAGAGCTGCGTCGCAGCCAGCACGTCCAGGTCGCTCGCCCCGAGCTTCTTCCCCGACACTGCAAGGACAAGGTCGCCGGAGTACACGAGCGCGGCCAGAACGACCACGAGCCACTCAGGCTCCAGCCGGAAGTCGTCCGGCGCGAAGAACTCTCCAGTCTGGGTCCACCGCGCGAGTTCGTCGCGGTTCGTTACCTGCCCGGAGCCTTTGCCCTCGAACACGTCGAGTATTCGCCCAGCGTAACGGGAAGACCTCGGCTCCAGCCTCTCCCCGTCCAGAAGCTCCAGGGCGTCGAGGACGGCGGTTGCCTGCTTCGTCGGTTTCGAGCCGCCCGCGACGGCGCGCAGCGCGTCCCTGACTGCCTGATCCCGGTTGTCGCCCGTGATCCTGACGGAGAACTTCGGGTACTCGGGAGCCGCGTCCTCGAAGCACGGCGCGAGGCACGCCGAGGCGACGTTCTGGACAACCTCTTTCACCGTATCGGCGGTCGCTCCGCGCTGTCCTTGCGTCCATTTGAGCATCGGCTGGGTCTTGCCCCCGTACGTGACCTCGAAGGCCGTCGCCAGGTTCTGCCTCAGCCAATTCACGAGATCCTGGAGGTATCCGTTCGCCTTCGAGTTGAAAGTATCCCTCGACGCGCCGGAGGCGTTGGCCGTCAGTTCCAGCGCCGCCGCATAGTTCGCCAGCGGCTCGGTGAACTCTTCCTCCATTCCGCTGAGACGGAAGAACACTTCGTCGGGCTTCTTCTCGTCGTGGAAGCGCGGGGGGTCGTAGGGTTGGAGGAAGTAGATGTAGAAGTCCCTCGGCGGCTGGGCGGTGGATCTTTGGTTCGGCGCTCCGAAGAACAGGTATCCCAGGCGCGGGGCGTTGCGAAGGATCCACGTCAACTCCTGCGGCCAGATCCTGTACCCCGTTACCACGGTCTGGTCCGTCAGTTCCATCGCCCTCTTGAGAGCCTCGAAGTAGTATCGGTTGAGGGAGTCCGTCTCCAGCGTCTCCCGGCGCTTCTCGATCAGGGTGTCCGGGTCCGGCTCGTCCGTGACCCGCAAATAGTATTGGTCGTTCTCGCGGTTGAGGCCCAGGTACGTCCCGTCCACCGTGTCCCGCGCCTTCTTCAAAACCACCCGTATCTGCCCCGCCAAATCGTCCGCCGGATCTCCGCCGAGATCCTCCACCGCCGGATCGTGGATGCACAGAGCGTCCCGAAGCTCCTGGGCGGTCGCGCCTACCTCCGAGTGGAAGTCCCCGGCGGTCAGCCGATGCACCCCGAGTCCATGAACCAGCCGCAGGGCGATGGGCTTCTGGCTCCTGTTCGGATAAGCCGCCTCGATGCGCTCCTCCAGCCTCGTCCCCACGTCTATGACTTCCCTGACTTCCGGGTCCGAGCGCAGGCCCGGATTCTCCTTGAGGATGTTCCAGTAGGTGTCGTAGGAGATGGTGCCGGGCCGGTCCTCCGGCACGGGGTCGTCCAGAACCCTCGCCATCGTCCGGGAGAGGCTCCTGAGAACCTCCCTTTTCTCGACTATGAAGATCCTCTCGAACGTATCTATGTAGTCCGGATGGACGGGGAAGAGCCTGACGAACTCCTCCATGCGCTCGTCGTTCATGTTCCCGTAGAACTTCGCGAAAGGCTCCAGGTGTTCGCGCACCCTGTCCTGCTGCTCGTCGGTCTTCTTCAAGAGACGCTCGGAGACCACGAATTTCACGTCCCGGCGGGCGATCAGGAACTGCTCGAACCGGTCTTTGACCCGAAGGAGCGTGTCCGCCTCGAACTGGAAGCGGGGGCTGTCGAAGATGGCTTCTTGCACCCCGCCGACGAACCGGAAGCGCGTTCCCCTGCAAGCCTCTCCGACCTCTCTGAGAAAGTTCAAGTCCAGGACGAGCGCCTGATCCTTGCGAGTACGCAAGTAGTCGAGCAACTCGTCAACCACCAAAAGTAATCCCTGCTCCGGGTAGTGTTCCTCAAAGGCGGCCATCATGTCCTCGAAGACCGCCTTGTTGGTGGAGTGAACCTCCCGAAGATCTCAAATAAACACCCACGCGGCGCCCTGCGCCAGCACTGAAGGAGGGCGCGCAGAAGCGGGTACCGTATCTGGGAACAGTGCATCTGAAGTTTATTTGTCTTGCCTGGAGTTCATAGTTAGTCGATGCTGAAAAATAGACAGACGAGGCTGCAAACGACGCTTTCACGATGATTCGAGGTCGAGGCATCGCAAGAAATCCGTGCTTTCCGGGCGTTTTTCTCGCAGAATCGAAGGATGGAGCCACGACCCGGCCCGGACCGCGAGGATCGGGGGGAGACGCGTATGGAGAGGCACTGCCAATCCGCTCAACGAGAGGCGCCCCCCGGCGAGGCTGGCCCGACAGCTCGACTGGCGCTCTTTCGACGAGCATTTCGGGACGCACTGCAGCGAGCGGACGGGTCGGCCCGCGATCTCCACGAGGTTGACGGTGAGCGGATGGGTGGAGAACCCGTACTGGCAGTGCCTCTCGGGGATGGAGTTCCTCCGCCACGAGCCGCCCGTCAGCCCGTCCGCCATGAGCCGCTGGCGCTCTCGGGTCGGTCGGGCGGGGGGCGAGGAGCTTTCGAGGGAGACGGTCGAGACGGGCCCGCGGCTCGGAGCCGTAAAGCCCAGCGAATTGAGGCGGGCGAACGCCGACACCACCGCGCGGCGAAAGCATGTCCGCTTTCCGACGGATCCGAGACTCTGCTGGCGGAGCCGGATGCGCCAGAGGCTCGCGAAAGCCGCGCGGAGGGAGGGCGTCAGGCTCAGGCAGTCGCGCGGCGGCTTCGCCGGGCAAGACCCTGCT
>JBOHBL010000575.1:0-2241 GCA_050698295.1 Rubrobacteraceae bacterium
GCTCGTATTCGGTCGCGATCTCATCGGCGCTTTTTCCCATACGCTCGTGCCAGACGGCGATGTTCTGGACCGTGATGCGATGTCCCGCGATTCGCGGTTTGCCTCCCGCGACGCCGGGCGTGATCTCTATATGTTCGTTTGAAACAGTGACCATGAGTAAAAATTGTACCGGAATAAAAAGACCGGAGCGCCCGAATCGGACGCCCCTGCTCAATTGCTATCGAAGTTTCACTACTGCTCGGCCTTGACTATCTCCTTCGGCTGGGAGACCTTGATGTCGATGATGGTCTCGTCCTCGGCGACATCCTCCATGGTGGTGTCGTTGGGTTCGATGGTGACCTTCGAGCCGTTGGGGATCTCGCCGGCCAGGATCATCTCGCTCATCGGGTCCTCGACCATGCGCTGGATGACGCGACGCAAGGGCCTCGCGCCGAACGCCGGGTCGTAGCCCGCGTCGGAGAGCTTGTCGAGAGCTTCCGTGGTGAACTCGATGGAGATCTGACGCTCGGTGAGCTGCTGCCTCAGACGCTTTATCTGGATCTCGATGATGTGGCGCATGTCCTCGCGCTCGAGCTTGTGGAAGACGATGGTCTCGTCGATCCTGTTGAGAAGCTCGGGGCGGAAGATCTTCCGCAACTCGCTCGTCACGCGACTCTTCATCTCCTTGTACGAGATGCCTTCCTCACCCGAGCCGAAGCCGAGCGCGTTCGTCTTGTTGATGTGCTGCGCCCCGACGTTCGAGGTCATTATCAAAACCACGTTCTTGAAGTTCACCTGACGCCCCTGCGCGTCCGTGAGCATCCCGTCTTCGAGAATCTGGAGCAGGATGTTGAACACGTCCGGGTGGGCCTTCTCGATCTCATCGAAAAGCACGACCGAGTATGGCTTCCTTCTCACCTTCTCGGTGAGCTGTCCGCCCTCGTCGTAACCGACGTATCCGGGCGGGGAACCGACCAGACGGCTGACCGTGTGACGCTCCATGTACTCGGACATGTCGAGACGGATCATGGAGTCCTGATCCCCGAAGAGGTACTCGGCCAAAGTCCTCGCAAGCTCGGTCTTCCCGACGCCCGTGGGGCCGAGGAAGACGAACGAGCCTGACGGGCGGTTCGGGTCCTGAATACCGGCGAAGGTGCGGCGGATGGAGCGCGAGACGGCCTTTATCGCCTGGTCCTGTCCGACGACGCGACCGTGGAGCGCGTCCTCCATGCGAAGGAGGCGCTGCGACTCCTCCTCGGTCATCTTCTTGACCGGGATGCCCGTCCACATGCTGACGATCTCGGCGATCTCCTCCTCGCCGATGGAGACGCGCTCGGCGTCGTCGCCGCTCTCCCCCTCGCCCTCGCGCCAGCTCTTTTCGAGCTCGCGGCGCTGAAGGGCGAGTTTCTTCTCCGAGTCGCGAAGGCGCGCGGCCTCCTCGTACTCCTGTCCGTCTATCGCCTCTTCCTTCTGGCGACGGACGTCAGAAAGCTCGTCGTCTATCTCCTTGTAGTAAGGAGGACTCGACATCGTCTTGATCTTCATCTTCGACGCCGCCTCGTCCACCAGGTCTATCGCCTTGTCCGGCAGGAACCTGTCGGAAATGTAGCGGTGTCCGAGATGCGACGCGGCCTTCAAAGCCTCGTCGGTGATCTCGATCTTGTGGTGCGCCTCGTACTTGTCGCGCAAGCCCTTGAGGATAAGCTCCGTCTCCTCGACCGAAGGCTCGCCGACCTGAATCGTCTGGAAACGCCTCTCGAGGGCCTTGTCCTTCTCGACGTACTTGCGGTACTCGTCGATGGTCGTCGCGCCGATGACCTGGATCTCACCGCGAGCGAGAGCGGGCTTGAGGATGGAAGCGGCGTCTATCGCTCCCTCGGCGGCGCCTGCTCCAACCAAATTGTGGATCTCGTCGATGAACAGGATGATGTCGCCGTGGTCGGTGATCTCCTTCATGATCTTCTTGAGCCGCTCCTCGAACTCGCCGCGGTACTTCGAACCCGCGACGAGCGCGCCGAGGTCGAGCGTGTAGACTTCTTTGTCGCCGAGGATCTCGGGCACTCTTCCGTCGGCGATCTCCTCGGCGAGTCCTTCGACGATGGCGGTCTTGCCGACGCCGGGCTCTCCGATGATGACCGGGTTGTTCTTCGTGCGCCGGACCAAAATCTGCATGATGCGCTCGATTTCTTCGCTCCGACCGATTACCGGGTCGAGCTTGTCTTCCTCGGCGTACGCTGTGAGGTTCCTGCCGTACTGGTCGAG
>JBOHBL010000576.1:0-3074 GCA_050698295.1 Rubrobacteraceae bacterium
CACGAGGAGCTTTCCGGGCCCGCGCCTGCGCGAGTATTCGACGGGCAGGTTCTGGAGATGCGCCCACAGCGCGTCGCGCATCCTGGCCGCCACCTTCTGCCCCACGCGCCCGGCGATGGCCCGCTGCTGGAAGATGAGGAAGCCCCGAAGCACCGCCCCGAAAGCGAGCAGGCCGATGATCGCGCGCCCGTCGAGGCTCGCGGGTGGGGGAGCTTCTCCCCGGGCCCGCCGCAGCAGGATGTCGATGTACTGGCCGATCAAGATCGGAAACATCAGCTCGACGGCGGTGAGGGCGAGGGTGGCGGCGACGACGAGCCACATCCACTTCTTTTCGGGCTTGAGGTACGGCCAGAGGTTGACGAAGGTCGCAACCGAGGGAAGCTCTTTTATGCGCCGCTTCAACGCCTCCTCCTACGCGCCGCGCCCCATCGCCCCGGCGACGGCGACGTGTTCCCGCCTCTCGAGCCTCACCGAGCGCCCGACGTCGAGTATCTCGGCGAGCGTCCCGTCGGTCATGCGCTCGATGTTGAGGCACGGAAGGCCGGTCAATTCCTCGGCCTCCCGCGTCGCGAGACAGCTTCGGGTGACGGTGCCCGCGGTGGCCCTCAGAGGCAGCCCGCGCTCGCGAAGGAACCGCGCGCCGCTCTCGACGGCCAGGCTGTCCCCGGCGGCGAAGAGGACGTGGTCCACCTTATTCATCGCGTCTTCGGAATCGAGGATCATCCGCGTCTCGCGCTGGCAGACGCCGTCGGCGACTTCCAGCACGATGTAGTCGGGATCCGCCGCGTTGAGGTGGCCGAGGATCGTGTGATAGGTACGCAGCACCTCCTCGCGACCGAGCATGTAGGTCGAGGGATGGCCCGCCGAGATGAAGTCGAGCACCGGGCTGGCTCCGCAAGCCTCGAAGAAGCGCGCGTCCTTGCCGGCGGCGGTCCCCGTGACTTTGGCGGCGGCGACTTTGTATCCCGCCCCGTTCAGGGCCCGCGCAACCGTCCCGACCGTCGTCGTCTTCCCGGAGTTCATCGCCGAACCCACGACCAGGATCACCTCCGCCCCGCCGACGCTCCCGTCGAGGGCCGGCAGCCCATGATCCCGCTGGTTGATGGGCCGTCCGTCCCGGTCGGAGACGAGCCCGACCACCCGCAGCCGGGTCGGGTCCGACATCGAAGAGTGGCGTGAGACGACCTCCCCGAAGACCCCGCCGACGGAGAGCATGTCGCACTCCTCCACCGCCCGGCCCGGCACGTAGCCCTCGAAATGGTCGGTGGCGTAGCGGTTGCCAAAAACCCCCACGACGCGGTCTCCGGGAAAAATGTCCATGTTGTACCCGGCCCGGACCTCCACCCGCTTGTGGCGTCCGAGCTTGATAACCTCGGCCAGCGCCAGGTCCCCGACGCGGGGCGCGTGAGTCATCGGCGAAACTCCCGCCATCTCCTCGACCGGGACCTCCCGCGTCGCGAAGCCCAACTTCGTGCTGGGGTTGTTCGTGATCTCCATAAATTCCCCTCGATGTCCCGGACGCCCGTCCCGACGCCCTCGCTGTTGGTCGCGCTTTGCCCCGCCACTCTATCCGGGATCCATTACAACCCGAGTAGAGACCCGTTGGAAACCTCTCACCCGCAACCGCCTTCAGATCCCTCCAAGCAAGCCTCCCATTTCACGAACCTGCGCTCTCGACGCACGATAAATGCCCGCCCTGTTCGAGGTTAATACAGCCGGGAATGCCTTCTTTCGAGATTTAACAGAAAGTTGACTTTGAGGGAGGAGGTGGAGGAGTCGGGAAATACGGAATCCAGGTGAATAGTTTCATACTCGGCGGGTCCGGGAGGCGGGAAAGGCAAATATGAGGGGAAGGAATCAACCGGATTCCGAATCACTATTTCCTCCACTCCTGCCGGTAGTCAACGAGAAAAGGTCCCGCCGGTTACCGGCGAGACCCTTTCGGAAAGAGGATGGGACTTCTGAGGAAGATCGAACGGAGCGGAGCTAGTGCATTCCCAGACGGGACGGTAGTTAATGGTTATCCTCCAGAGCATGAAACGACCAATCTTTGTGAGTCCCTGGAGGCAGGCTTGCGCTCGCCGGACGCCTTCACCTTGCGCCGTTGCCAGATACTTCTCGCCAGCGACAGAGGCGAGAACGCCTACCAGATCGCTCACGAACTGGGCTGCAATCCCCAAACCGCGCGCAACGCCATCCACGCCTTCAACGACAAGGGACTGCCAGAGGCGCTCCAGGCGGGCTCGAAGCATCCGCGCACCGTTCATAGCGCCTTCGAGGATCGAGAGCAGGCCGAGGCATTGCGGGAGATGCTCCACCGCTCCCCGAGGGAGTTCGGGCGCGACAGCACCCTGTGGACTTTGGAGATGGCGGCGCAGGTCGTCTTCGAGGAGGGACTCACAGACAGGCCGATCTCGGGGGAGACTATCCGGGTGACTCTGGCGCGTCTTCTCGGAGTTCGGTGGCAGAGAGCCAAACGCTGGATCACCTCTCCCGATCCCCTGTACGAAAGAAAAAAAGCAGCTTCGCTAGCGACCGACTGATGGAGATCGCCGGGGCCAACCCCGAGTGGGCCACCGGCTTCGAGGACGAATGCTGGTGGAGCAGGGTGGCGTTGCCCACCTTGAACAGTTGGGCCGAGGAGGGCGAGCCCCTCCGCCTCGTCCAGCGGTCGGTCGCCAAGGACGATCCCGAGCCGAAGGCTATATCCTGCTACGGGCTCTATTCGCCCGAACTCGAAGGCCAGACGTGGTTGAGGTTCGTGGACGGGCGGCCCGTCAGTTCCATAACGACGCAGTTCCTCGGGTGGCGCGCCGGGAAGCTCGAAGAGGCGGGAAAGAAAGTTCTGCTGCTGATCTGGGACAACGCTTCCTGGCACGTCTCCAAGGAGGTGAGGCGATGGCTCGGAAGGCATAACCGCCGTGTCAAAGAGAGCGGGCGCGGAGTTAGGATCGCGAGTCGCCTCCCGCCGAAGAAGAGTCCGTGGCTCAACGCCATAGAGCCTAAGTGGGTTCGCGGCAAGCGCAAGGTCGTCGAGCCCGACGGGCTGCTTGGAGCCTGCGAGCTTGCGACAG
>JBOHBL010000577.1:0-2982 GCA_050698295.1 Rubrobacteraceae bacterium
GGAGGGGTTGTTCCTCGGCCCGCGGCCGGTTTGATTCGGGGTCTTTCACGCTAACGGACTCTCCACAGCCTTTATGACGGTCGTGCACGCGTTGCCCGCTTTGGGCACGTCTTCGGGGTTGCTCAAAGTGTAGTGGAGCATTTCTTGAATCCGCCGCACTTCCTCTTCGCCACCGCGGACGACCGGGCAGTATTCGTCCGGCTCGTCGAGTTTGTCGCGGAGCGCGCGGCGGCTCGCGCAGCCTCCGGCGCAGCTCTCGACGAAGCGGCACGGCTCGCAGGCTTTCGGGACCTGGCGGGACTTCTCGAACTCGCGCGACTGCCAGATATCGCGCTTTTCGTCCGCGAGGTGGGGGATGGCGCCGGCGGCGGCGGGCCAGTACGGGCAGGGGGAGATCGTGCCGGCGGGCAACGCCCGGATGCTCCGGTTGCCGCACGGGTTCCCGCGCGTCGTCTCGAGGCCCATGATCGCATTGACGAGCGGCTCGCTGCACACGACGACGGGTCCGGCGGAGAACAGGTTGGCGAAGCCCCGCCAGAATTGTTCATAAGAGAGGGTGAACTCTTCCCCGATCACAGGTTGGTAGACGTTGACTCGAAGGTCGCACCCCAGCCCGAAGGCGAAGCGGGCGACCCCCTCCATCTTGTCGTAGTTCGTGCTCATCATCACCGCCGCGATGGAGGTCGAGACCCCGAGCCTCCGGCACCTCTCGACGGACTCTATCGCCATCTCCCACGAGCCCGGACCCCGGAACTCGTCCATCTCCTCCTTCGTCGGGAAGTCGAAGGAGAGTTCGACGGAGTGGAAACTCGCGAGCTCCCCGTCGGTGAGCATGGCGAGGCTGAAACCGTTGGAGGTGATGGCGGTCTTCACGCTCCGCTTGCGGAAGAGGGCGAGCATGTCGCGGTACTCGGGGTGGACTCCGTTCTCTCCGACCCCGAGATTCACCGAGCCGACGTCGAGGTTGTCGAGGATCGTCTCGACCTCCGGGATCGAGAGTCGTTGCTGCGTCAGCGTCGGGCGGTAGCAGTGCGGACACGCCAGGTTACACTCGTTCGTCAGGCCGATGCCTACGGCTACGGACAAATCTCGCTCCTCTCAACTATTCCGCCACCCCACGTAGTGCGCCGGCGGCTCTTACGCAACCAATTTAATACTCATAACCTTACAACTTCCTTACGATTGCGTAAACTTCCCCGGATCACGGCGATGGGAGGACGATGTCATCGGTCGAAGAACATTACGAAGCGCTTCTCGCGCCCCACTACACGTGGATGCGCGGAGACTACGATTCGAGGGTCCGTGAGAACCGGAACCTCTTCGAGGAGGTCGGGATACTTCCCCGAAAAAGCGGGAAAGCCCTGGATCTCGGCTGCGGATCGGGCTTCCAGTCGGTGGCGCTGGCGCAACTGGGCTTCGAGGTCGTGAGCGTGGATTCCAGCGGGATCCTTCTCCAGGAACTGCGCGACCGGCTGACGACGGACCTCGCCATCCGCCCCGTGCTCGGCGACATGCGGGATCCGCAATCGTACGCGGAGAACGGCCCATTCGAGGTCGCCGTGTGCATGGGAGACACGCTCACGCACCTGCGGTCGCGCGAAGAAGTGTCCGCCCTGATCCGGAACGTGTGCGACGTCCTCGAAGAAGGAGGAAAGCTCGTCCTCCAGTTCCGCGACCTCACGAGGGAACTCAAAGGGGCGAACCGCGCGATCCCGGTCAGGACCGACGACGAGAAGATCATGGCGACCTTCCTCGAATACGAGCCCGAACACGTGAACGTCCACGACATGATCTTCGTAAAAGAAACGTCCGGCTGGACGATGCGCAAAAGCGCCTACAAAAAGGTGCGCCTCGGCGCGAAGGAAGCCCTCGACTTCATGGAGAAGACTGGCTTCGAGATCGTCTCGAATAGCGAAGACAAGAGTTTCTCGACGATCATCGGCAGGAAGTAACCGTTCCCCGCATCACGGCTACACAATCTCCCCCGATTCCGAAGCCCGCATCGTAGAGACGACCCGCCGGGTCGTCTCCACGAAGGACATATCATCCGGAAGCTTTCCCAATCCCTCCCTCGACCCGGTAGACGTAGCCGTGATCGAAGGCGAAGTCCTCCTCTTCGAGCATCTCGACCGTCCGCAAGACGAGTCGCGGAAGGACTCTGGTCGAGAGCGCGAGAAGGCGGTCGAGTTCGTCTTTCGGCTCCGGCTCGGAGAGTCCGGTGGCGTGGTTCACCGCGAAGCCCGCGAGCGCGTACGACATTTCGAGTTCTCCGGCGAGAACCGCTTCCGGGCCGCACGTCTGGCTCACCGCCGAGACGCTGAGAGCTTCGAGCGCCCGTATCTCCGAGGCCGTCTCGAACCTCGGTCCGTTCGCGTGGGCGTATGTGCCACCGACCTCCGCTTCGATCCCGAGGGAGTCGGCGGCGTGTTTCATCTTCCTTCGGAGCTTCGGCGAGAACGGCTCACTCGCTATGAGATGGCCTCTCTCCGGCTCTCCGGGTTCGGTGAAGATGGTGCATGGCTCGCCGTTCGGAAGCCGGTTCTCGGGGAAGTACAGGTCGTCGAAGATGACGGGCCTTCCCAAAACGGCGTCCACCGCTCCCACGCTCGTCGTAGCGAGGATCGCCCGCGCTCCGAGCTGTTCGAGGGCCGCGAGGTTCGCCCGGTGAGGGATCGTATTCGGGAGGCGGTAGTGGCCCTTGCCGTGGCGCGAGATTGCGCCTATCCTCCACCGTCCGAGTTCGAACACGGCGACCTCGGCCTCTCCGAAGCGGGTCTTTACGAAATGCGCCTCTGATTCCACGGGCATCTCGTAAATGCCGGAACCGGTGATAACGCCGATGTCTATCACGGGGCGGAGATCAAGCTCCGCAGTTCGTCGGGGCGCGCGACGCCGGCCTCGGTGACGATGGCCGACACGAACTCCGCCGGTGTCACGTCGAAGGCGGGATTGTATGCCTTCGTCCCTTCCGGGGCGAGGCGG
>JBOHBL010000578.1:0-2090 GCA_050698295.1 Rubrobacteraceae bacterium
CCCCTCTCTCGCATCCGGGGTCGGGCGATACCGCTCGACGGGCGCTACGTCGTCCCGACTTTCTCGCTCGTCAAGGCGCTGTATGTCCCGGCGGATCGGGCCATGCTCGTCTCGGACTTCTCGCGCCTTCCGGAGCTGCTCGAAGCCGAGCGCCCGTCCACCTACGATACGCTCAACGTGCTTCAGGCCCCCGCCGTCGAACGCGAACCTCTCCAGCCCGGCCTCTGGTGAGAACCCGGCGAATGGAGCTGGAAAACCTCGACGAAACCGCGCTCACCGAGCTTGCGTCCGGGCTCGCCTCCCGCCTCGAACCCGGAGACGCTGTGGTGCTGGCGGGGGAGATCGGGACCGGGAAGACGACATTTGTTCGGGCCGCAGCCCGCGCTCTGGGCGTCTCGGGGCGCGTCACGAGCCCGACGTACCAGCTCGCGCGTTCTTACGAGGGAAAAGTCGATGGGCGTCGGGTCGTGGTGAACCACCTGGATCTCTACAGGCTCGAAGAAATAGCGGACTATGACTCCCTCGACTTCGAGGAATTTCTCGCGCCCGATGAGATCACCTTCGTCGAGTGGGCGGAGCCCGCGCTGGAGATGATCGAAGCCCCGACCGTGATCTCGCTCTCCCACCAAACCCCTTCGACGCGCCGAATTTCGATCTCCGGCCCGCTCGCCGAACGGATGGGGAACTGAGGTGCTGATCCTGACTTTAGACGCCTCGACGCCCATCGTCGTCGTCGCGCTCGCTCGCGCGGAGGGAGGGGAGCGAAGGGTCCTCACTGAAATTTCTGTCTCGAACCCCGGCGCTTCCGATTCGCTGTTGCCGGCCATCCACGCGGCGCTGGAGTTGGCGGATGAAAAGCTGGGGGACATCGAACGCATAGTCGCGGGCGTTGGACCGGGCACCTTCACCGGCATTCGCATAGCCGCCGCCACGGCTCGTTCCCTCGCCTTCGGGACGGGCGCTACGCTGGCGAAGAACTCGACCCTCGCCGCGCTTGCCGCTCCCGCCCTGACATCCCACTCCGACGTCCTCGCCGTCCTCGACGCGAAACGCAAGCAGGTCTTCGCTCAACGTTTCTCCGACGGTGAAGCGGGGGAGATCGAGTGCATGGCGCCGGAGGAACTTGCGGCATCCGGTTCTCCTCTGCTCGTCGGCGACGGCGCGATCCGTTACCGGGAAGCGCTCTCGAAGCTCGGCGCGATACCGCCGGACGGCTCTCCTCTGCATCGAGTCACAGGGACGGGACACGTATTGTCGGCAAATCTCGAGCCTGTAGTCTCCGAAGAAGTCGTCCCGATCTACGTCCGCGAGCCCGACGCGGAGGTCAGGAAGGCCGTCAACCCCTGGAGCCGACCCTGAAGATCCGCCCGATGCAACCCTCCGACCTCGACGAGGTCATGGAGATAGACACCCTGTGCCTTCCGGTTCCGTGGAGCGAAACCGTGTGGCGCACGGAACTCGAAAGCCCTCTCGGGTTCCATCTCGTCGCCGAAAAAGATGGAAAAATATCCGGTCAGATCGGGATAAAACACGTTCTGGACGAGCTCCACATCACCACGCTCGCCGTCCGCCCGGAACATCGCCGCGCAGGCGTCGCCCGCTCCCTCTTCGAGGCCGTCCTCCCTGAGTTCCCGGACGCCCGCGAAGTCTACCTCGAAGTCCGTCCCGGAAACGACGGCGCGATCTCTTTCTACGAGTCGCTCGGCTTCGAGGTGACGGGGACTCGTCCCAACTACTACGGCGACGAAGACGCCGTCCTCATGACCCTGAGCCTTCGTTAGAGCCTTTCCCGGCTTTCTCGCGCCGTTCTCTTCTCTCCCGGCGGCGGCGTTCGAGTCCTTCCTTTCCCTCGAACGGCTTCAGCAAATAAAGGGCGGGCGCGGCGCAGGAGAGGAAGCTGACGAAGATGAGCGTCGCGATAAACGGGTCCACGGGGCCGCGGACCACGTAGATCAAAAACTGCGCCAGCACGATGAGCGCGATGAGGGCGAATAGCAACGAAAAGAAGCGCATGAAGTAAGTATAGCTTTCGGCAAAAACCAAAAGCCGACGGCTGAACGCTAAAATAGAGTCGTGATCCTCGCCATCGA
>JBOHBL010000579.1:0-3113 GCA_050698295.1 Rubrobacteraceae bacterium
TCGGTCGCCCGCTCGGCCGCCTTCTCGGCCAGGGCCGACTCCAGGGTCTCACGCGCCTCCATCACCGAGAGGGCCTCCTCGACCGTGAACGACCGGGTGCGTACCCCACGATGGGGCTCGCTGGTGAGATAGCCGTCCTGCACCAGGCGGATGAGAACCGACCGCACCGTTCCCCGCGAGACGTCGAGCAGGCTCGTCAGCTCCGCCTCGGTCAGCCTGGTGTTGGGCGCGAAGTGCCCGTTGATCAGCAGGTTGTAGAGATCCTCGTACGCCTGGTCGGATCGGCTCGAGCCCTGAAGTCCGGTCGGGTCGACCTCATCAGCCGTCATCAGGCGAACTCCAATCGCAGAGCAGATTCGTCCGTGTACACATTGTCGAACAATCTACTCGACTGGTCATCAGATGCTCGCCGCAGGGCGTGTCCTCGACAGTCGATCCAAGGTGCGGTGTGCAGGTCTACGAATCCTGGCTGCTGCCGAGCTTGACCGCGAGTACGGGGATGGGTGAATCGAGTAGGAGTCGTTGGCTGACGCTTCCGAGAAGTGCCTTGCCTACGGGCGATCGGCGGCGGAGGCCGATGACGAGGCGTTGGGCGCCGTGTACGGCGATCTCGTCGAGTACCGCGGTGACCGGGTCCCTGTCCTCGCGGCCCTTGCGCTCGACCAGGCGGGTGGCGACCGTTTCGGGGAGATCTGCCGGGTCGACCTTGCGCAGAGCGAGATTGACCACGATGAGATCCGTGTCGAGCCGCTGGGCTTCAACAGCGGCGGCGTGGAGCGCAGCGATTCCTTCGGGGCTGTCGGTGACGGCGACGATGACGGACATGGGATGCCTCTCTGTCGAGATGGAGGATCAGGCGACGGTAGCGTGCTTTGCGCTGAACTCTTCCTCGAACTCCTCGAGGGTCTTGCCGCGCGTCTCTGGGACGCAGGTGGCAATGAAGATCATGGCGATCACACCGAATCCCGCGAAGATGAAGAACGTCGGGGCGATACCCAGTGCGGCTACGACGGGCGGGAAGCCGAAGGCCACGCCGGCGTTGGCAAGCCAGAGCACGAAGACACACACGCCCATGGCGAAGGTACGAATCTTGAGGGGAAAGATCTCGGCGAGGATCAGCCAGCCCAGGGGGCCGAGGGTGGCCTGCATGGAGAAGACGAAGCAAATGACGAAGATCATGATCATGTAGGGCTTGAACGCGGCATCGTCGGGAATGAACTTTGCGGAGAGCCCGATCAACAGATGGAAGGTCACGATCAGGGCGTATCCGCCGAGCATCATGGCGCGGCGGTTGATCTTGTTGATCATCATGATGCCGACCGTGATGCCCAGGACGCTGAACAGGCCGTTGAAGGTGTTGGCGATGATCGCGCTGTCGGCGGAGAAGCCGGAGTCCTCGAGCAGTTGGGTGCCGTAGTACATGATCGAGTTGATGCCGGTGACCTGCTGGCAGATCCCGACTCCGATGCCGATGAAGATCAGGCGCCGGATCCACGGGACAGCGAGATCGGTCCACCCCCCGGTCTGGGATTCGTTCTCCTCCTCTGCCAGCTGGTGGACTTCGGCCATCTCGGCCTGCGCCCGCTCCTCGGAGCGTACTTGCCGCAGGACCGCGTGGGCGTCCTGATCTCGGTCTTGGGAGACGAGCCACCGGGGGCTTTCGGGCATCCGGAGCATGCCGAAGAAGAGCACGAAGGCCGGTGCGACGGAGATGACCAGCATGACTCGCCAGATGTGGTCGTGCTCTCCCCAGATGTTGAAGATGATCGCGTTGATGACGAAGGCGGCGAACTGGCCGGAGACGATCATGACCTCGTTGCGCGTGACGAGTGAACCACGTCGTTCGAACGGGGAGATCTCGGCGAGGTAGACCGGCACGGCTACCGACGATGCGCCGACGGCGAGGCCGAGGACGAATCGGAACAGCCCGAGCACCTGCCAGGTCGGGGCCAGGGAGCAGCCGAGCGCGCCGAGGATGAACACCCCGGCGAGCATCAAGATGACGTGTCGGCGTCCATATCTGTCGGACAACCGTCCGCCGATGAGGGCGCCGAAGGCGGCACCGAAGATGAGGATGCTGACAACGAAGCCCTCGCTGAAGGCGGTCAGGCCCAGGTCGTGCTCCATCGGCTTGAGGGCGCCGTTGACGACGCCGGTGTCGTAGCCGAAGAGGAGACCACCGAAGGTGGCGATGACGGCGACCAGGCCAAGACGCTTCGAGTGGGGACCAGGATGGTCAGGCGGAAGGGTGGGATGTTGGGTGACGGGAGCGCCATGGCTCATGGCGTGTTCCTCTCGATGTGGGTATGACTCCCGGTCTTGGACCGGGCATGGTCAAGGCGCCGAGTTGCGGGTCGGCGGCCAGGGACGCGTGCTGCGTCGTGGTCAGGCGACGTTCGCGCAGAACGTTGCGCTCACCGGGCGAGCACGATGTCGAACTCGGCTCGGGCCCAGGACTGGTCGCCCAGCTCGCGACCATCGGGCGTGGGCGTGTCAGAGCCTTGTTGGACGAAGTCCTTGATGAGGGTGTCCTTGACGCCGAACACGGTGTCGTGGGCAAGCAGTTCGTCTCCGCGGACGAAGATGTGGGTCACCAAGGTGCGCAGACCCGGAGCGGATACCAGGAAGTGCAGGTGCGAGGCTCGCATTGGTGAGCGCCCCGTGGCCGCGAGGAGCTTGCCGACCGGCCCGTCGTGCGGGATGGGGTACGGCGTCGGGGTCAGGCCCCAGAACCGGAATCCTCCGTGCTCGTCGCTGAACAGGTGAGCGCGGCCGGCGACTCGTTTGTCGTCGTACTGCACGTCGTAGAAGCCGTCCTCGTCGGCTTCCCAGATCTCGATACGGGCACCTGGTACGGCGTTGCCTTCGGTGTCCATGACGGTGCCCTCAACCCAGCAGGGTTGGCCGGCGGCACCGCCGGACATGTCCTCACCGTTCTCGATCTTGGGAGCATCGTCGACGAAGAAGGGGCCGAACACGGTCGCTTCGGTGGCGTTCCCGATGGCCTCGTTGTTGACATTGATGGTCTGCATCGAGGCACCGAGGACGTCGGAGAGCAGGATGAACTCCTGGCGGCGGTCGTCGGTGATGTGGCCGACCGCGGTGAGGAACTC
>JBOHBL010000580.1:0-4494 GCA_050698295.1 Rubrobacteraceae bacterium
TGAGCGACAGGGCGCTCGCCCGGCTACGTTTGGAGCGCGACCTCCGGCTCGCCCTCGAATACGGGCAGATCGAAGTGCATTACCAGCCCGAAGTCTTCTTGAGCAGCGGAAGGGTCTACGGCCTCGAAGCCCTTGCGAGGTGGAACCATCCCGAACACGGTCCCCTGAGCCCGGCGGAATTCATCCCCGTGGCCGAGGACTCCGGCCTGATCCTGCGCCTCGGAGAGTACGTCCTCGAAGAGTCCTGCCGCCGGATGCGCCTCTGGCGGGATGCGCTGCCCGAATCCGCCCCGTGCGCCATCGGGGTGAACGTCTCCGCCATGCAACTCCGCCAGCGAGACTTCGTCCCTCGCATCGCCGGGTCCCTCGAAAAGAACGGCCTCGAACCGGCATGCCTGCAACTGGAGATCACCGAGAGCGCCGCGATCGAGGACCTCGAAGCGGCGCTGCGCGCCTGCGACGAACTGAAGGAACTCGGCGTCCGCATCGCGCTGGATGACTTCGGGACCGGACACTCCTCCCTCTCGTCCCTGCGACGGTTCCCCCTCGACGCGCTCAAGGTGGACCGCTCGTTCGTCTCGAACCTGGAAGACGACTCCCAGATGGCGAACGTCGTAGCCTCCATCATCGAACTCGCCCACGCCCTCGACCTCGAAGTCATCTCCGAGGGCATAGAGACCCCCGGACAACTCTCGATGCTCCGCCACCTCGGCTGCGACATCGGACAGGGCTACCACTTCTCCCGCCCGATTCCCCCCAACGAAGCCTTCGAACTGCTCGCCTCGTGGCGGACGCTGAACCTGCTTCGCGGGTCTGGGTGAGGGTCGCTTCGCTCCCGGAGGAGTGGAGGAAATGGAGGAGGTGGAGGAGTCGGGTAAGACAATCCGACTCCTCCATCTCACTACTCCTCCACTCCCTGTATTTTTGCATCCCCGCCCACTCTCGCGTTTAATTCTCCGAATGAACGAACCTACCCTCACCGGCATCCACGTCTATCCGATCAAATCCTGCGCCGGGACTTCCGTGAGCTCATGGAACGCCGACGACCTCGGCCTCGCCTTCGACCGGCGCCGGATGCTGGTTGACGAAGAGAACGTCTTTCTCTCCCAGCGCGAACTCCCGAAGATGTCCCTCATAAAGCCGGAGATAAACGAAGATCACCTCTCCATAACCGCCCCGGACATGCCGCGCCTCGAAGTCCCTTTCGAGCCGGAGGGCTCCCGCGCCCTCGCCCGCGTCTGGCGAGACCTCGTCGAGGTCGTGCCGGTTGGGACGGACGCCGACCGTTGGTTCTCGGAGTTTCTGGGGACAGGTTGCCGGCTCGTCAATTTTCCGGACGACTCCATCCGCCGCGTGGATCAGGACTTCGCAAACCCCGAAGACCACGTCCACCTCGCCGACGGCTTCCCGTTCCTCCTCATCTCCGAGGAGTCTCTGGAAAACTTGAACGAGCGTTTGGAGCATCCTCTCCCCATGAACCGCTTCCGACCGAATTTAGTGGTGAGCGGCGTCGAACCGTTCGCCGAGGATGGCTGGAAAAGCGTTCGCATCGGGGAGCTATCTTTCCGCGTCGCGAAGCCGTGCGCCCGGTGCGCGATCACGACCGTGAACCAGACGACCGGAGACAAAGGAAAAGAACCCCTCACCACGCTCGCAAAATTCCGAAATTCCCCCACGGGCGTCCTCTTTGGGCAGAATTTGATCCACGAGTCTCCCGGTTCGTTGCGGGTTGGGGATGCCGTCGAGTTTGTCTGATCCGGTTGTTCGCAACAACTTGTAAATAGACTGTCTCATTCTGTAGCCATCGGGAACGTATCTGTCTAAAATGATGGATATTGTTGGCCCGGCAGAGAGGACCTGGATCTCATGCAGAACAAATACCGTTTGATGTCGCCCGGACCGACGCCTGTTCCGCCCGAGGTTTCGGCGGCGGGGGCGTTGCCCATCATCCACCACCGCACACCCGAGTTCGGCGACGTGTTTACCCGCGTGAACGAGAACCTCAAGAAAGTATTCCTGACGGAGGGTGACATCTTCACGTTTTCGGCGAGTGGGACGGGGGCGTTCGAGGGCGCCGTCCAGAACCTCTTCTCGCCCGGCGACAGAGTCCTCGTCGTGAACAACGGCAACTTCGGGAATCGCTGGGTGAAGATGTCGAGCGCGTTCGGCCTGGAAGTGACGGAACTCAAGTACGAGTGGGGAGCGAAGGCCGACAACGACGAGGTCGCCGAAGCCCTGGCCAACGAACCCGAGATCAAAGCCGCCATGTGCGTCCTCTCGGAAACCTCGACCGGAACGGTCAACGACATCGAGGGCTTCGCGAAGGCGACGCAGAACGTCCTCACCATCGTGGACGCGGTCTCGGGCCTGGGGGCCTGCGAGCTTCGCACCGACGAGTGGGGCGTGGATGTCGTGGTCGCGGGCTCCCAGAAGGCGCTGATGACGCCTCCGGGTCTCGGCTTCGTCAGCGTCAACGAGCGGGCGATGAAAGCCCACGAGGAGTCCACGATGCCGCGCTTCTACTTCGACTTCACGGCGGCGAAGAGGGCTTACGAGAAAGACCCGCCCCAGACCGCCTGGACGCCGGCGGTGAGCGTCATCATGCAACTCGACCTCGCCGTGCGGCAGCTTCTCGACGAGGGAATCGAAAACGCCTTCGAACGGCACGTCATGCTCGGTCGGGCGGCCAGAGCCGGAGTCAAAGGCATCGGGCTCAAGCTCTTCGGGCCGGATGAGGACATCAACTCGGCGGTCACGGCGGCGTGGGTGCCGGAGGGCATCGACGGCAAGCAGTTGGTGCGGGGGATCTTCCGGGATCAAGGGATACAAATACAGGGCGGACAGGCCGAGATGGCCGGAAAAATCCTCCGCATCGGCCACTGCGGCTACTTCGACGCCTACGACATCATCGCCACGATAGCCGCGATGGAGCTCACCCTCGAAGCCCTCGATCACCCGGTCGAACTCGGCAAAGGCGTCGGCGCGGCGCAGCGGGTCTTCTCCAGGAGCGGAGTGACGGCTTGAAAGTCCTCGTCCCCGAGAAGCTCGCCGCCCCCGGCATCGAACTCCTGAAAAAGGATTTCGAGGTGGACGTGAGGTTGGGGTTGTCCGCCGAAGAACTCCTCCAAACCATCGGCTCCTACGACGGCCTCATCATCCGCAGCGCGACGCGGGTGACTGCGGAGGTCATCGAGAAGGCGGAGAGGCTCAAGGCCATCGGGCGCGCGGGCATCGGGGTGGACAACATAGACATCGAGGCGGCCTCGAAGAAGGGCATCCTCGTCGCCAATGCCCCGGAGAGCAACACCATCGCCGCCGCCGAGCACACTCTGGGGATGATGCTCGCGGTGGCGCGGCGCATACCCGTCGCCGACGCTTCGCTCAAAAAAGGCGAGTGGAACCGGAGCGCGTACAAGGGTGTGGAGGTCGCGGAGAAGACGCTCGGCCTCATCGGGCTCGGGCACGTCGGGGCCATCGTCGCCCGCGGCGCTCTCGGGATGGGGATGCGCGTCCTCGCCTACGACCCGTACGTCTCCGGGGACAGGATGCGCGAGATGAACGTCGAGCGGGCTGAGACGACCGATGAAGTCTTCGAGAACTCGGACTTCGTCTCGCTCCACGTCCCGAGGACTCCGCAGACCATGGGGATGGTCAACGCCGGGACGCTCGAAAAAATGAAACCCGCGGCGTACCTCATAAACGTGGCGAGGGGCGGCATCGTGGACGAGATCGATCTCTACAACGCCTTGAAAGACGGGACCATCGCCGGGGCGGCGCTGGACGTCTTCGTCGAGGAGCCTGTGACGGACTCCCCGATCTTCACGCTCCCGAACGTCGTCGTCACTCCGCATCTCGGAGCTTCGACCGCCGAGGCGCAGGACCGCGCGGGGATCACCGCCGCCGAGCAGGTATCTACCGCTCTGCGCGGCGGGGTGCCGGTCCACGCCATCAACGCTCCGGTGCCGGTCGGGGAGGGGGCGGAGTTCGTCGCCCAGTTCTCGGGACTTTGCGAGACGCTCGGAAAACTCCTGTACCAGCTCACGGACAGGCCGGGGAGTTCGCTCAAGATCGAATACTACGGCGAGGTCGCCCGCTTCGATACGCGCCTTCTGGATGTCTCCGCCCAAAAAGGACTCCTCGCCCCGATGGTCCACGAGCCGTTGAACTTCGTCAACACGCCCGCGCTGGCGAAGGAGCGCGGTTTCAGGCTGGAGACCACAAAGACCACGGAGAGTACGGACTACACGAGCCTGGTCGTTCTGAGGCTTTGGGGCGAGGGGGGCGAGAACGCCGTCAGCGGCACCCTGGTCGGGCCCCGGATGCAGCCGAGGCTCATCGGCGCTTTGGGCTTCGACTTCGACATCCCGCCGGAGCGGCGCATGCTCTTCATCCGCAACGCGGACGTTCCGGGCATGATCGGCAAGCTCGGCATGACCCTCGGAGAACACGGCATCAACATCGGCAACATGGCCGTCGGAAGAGGCGAGCCGGGTT
>JBOHBL010000581.1:0-1828 GCA_050698295.1 Rubrobacteraceae bacterium
CCGTGATCACGCTCCGCCATCCCCACGACATCACTCTGGAAACGGTCGAAGCCGTGGCGTATGGGAGACAGCCGCTGGCGATCCACGCCGAGCTACTCGAATCGGTGCGCCGGTCGCACGAGGCGATGCGCTCCGCGCTGGTGAACGGCGAGCGCGTTTACGGCATCAACACCGGCGCCGGATTTCTGGCGACGAGGGATCTCAGCGAGTCGGAGCAGGTGCGGCATCAAAGAAACTTGCTGCTTGGACGCGCTGTCGGCTCGCCGCCGTTTCTGCCTGCGGAAGAAGCTCGGGCCGTGCTTGTCGCGCGGCTGGTGAACTTCCTCAGCGGCTACTCCGGTGTCACCCCGGAACTCTGCCGGTTCGTGATGGATCGCCTGAACGACGGGTTCACTCCCGCCATCCCGCGCACCGGCGTCGGAGCTTCGGGTGAGGTCATTCCGCTGTCCCATGCGTTCCAGGCTTTCCTCGGCGTCGGCTCCGTGTTGAACGCCGACGGGACTGTTCAGGACGCCGCTTCCGCGCTGGCGAAGCGTGGCGCCGCGCCCTACGAGCCTGCGCCCAAAGAGGGGATCGCGCTCTTGGCCGGGGCGCCGGGGGCGGTCGCGGTCTCTGTGGCGCGCCGACGCGCGGCGGCAACCCTTTCCCGACAGCTCTTGTTCAGCGCGGCGTGCGCCATCGCCGCGGCCCGCGCCCCGTTGAGCATCTACGGCGAGCATGTGGGCAGGCTCGGCAACGATCCCGTTTTGAGCGACATCCTCTCGAGGCTGCACATTTTGTTGCGCGGCTCCACGTCGAACCGATCGGTCTTGCAGGCGCCGGTGTCGTTCCGGGTCGTGCCGCAGGTGCTCGCGCACGTGGAGCGGACGGTTTCGCGCTTCACCGGCGACATCGAGCGCGCGCTCGGAGCGGTGAGCGACTCGCCGGCCTTCGTGGACGGCGGGTTCGTATCCACAGGAGGCTTCCACGAGGTGGAGCTCGCCGCCGGGATGGACACGTGCGCGGCGGCTTTGATCCGCGCGGCGGAACTCTCGGCGCAGCGGATACACCGCCTGCTCGACAGCCGCTTCAGCGGACTGCCGGATCAACTGACGCACACCCGCGGAGCCGGACTCATCGTCGTCCACAAGCGCGCCGTCGGAGTACTCAACGAGCTGCGGCGGCTGAGTGCCCCGGCATCCATCGGACTCGCGGACACCTCCCTCGGACAGGAGGACGCCATGACGTTCGCTTTTGAGGCGGCGGAAAAATTGAGAAGGGTCGAGAGTCTGGTTCGGGACATCACAGCCTGTGAGCTTCTCGTGGCGCGTCAGGCGTGGGCGCTTCGGGACGGGCAGGTTCCCGAGGGGTTGCGGGAGGTCGCGCAGCCGGTGATGGACGCCGTGGATCCGGTGAACGAAGACAGGCCGCTCGGTCCCGATATTACACGGCTCATCGAGATGCTCGAACGAGGGGAGTTCGCAATGATGGTCGAGGTCGGAGGCGGATGACTATGGCGGACAAACGCAGTCAGAGAGTGAACCGAGGCCATGCGCCTCCGCCGACACCGGGCAGTTCCGGCGCGGAAAGCGAGAAAAACACATGATCACATTCGACTCCGTCACGAAGCAGTTCCCCGACGGAACCATCGCGGCGAACGACCTCACCTTCGAGGTTCCGAGCGGGGAGATGACCGTCTTCGTCGGTCCAAGTGGGTGCGGAAAGTCCACGACATTGCGGATGACGAACCGCATGATCGAGCCGACGAGCGGCCGGATCAGCGTCAACGACCGCGACATAAAGCGCGTCCCCGCCCCCGAACTGCGCCTCGATATCGGCTACGTCATCC
>JBOHBL010000582.1:0-4652 GCA_050698295.1 Rubrobacteraceae bacterium
GGCTACGGGGCCGTTCGTGGGCGGGACCTTCGCGGACCTCGTCGGGATACGGGCCTCTTTCGGCGTCACGGCGGGATTGCTCGCGTTCTCGGGGATACTCGTACTCTTCGGCGTCGGGGACGCGAAGCCGCAAAAAAGCGAGGTCGAGGAAGGAGCGAAAACCGCGGGCGCCGCCTCGCTCCCCTGGTTCGGGCTCGCGCCGGCGTTGCTCGCCTTGTTCGTGGCGCACACATCCATAACGGCCGTCGCGCCCGCGCTGCCGGGGTTCATCGCGTCGCTCATGGAAGAACCCGCGCGGGTCGCCAGCCTCGCCGGTCAGATACTCGGCGCGGGCGCGCTCGCGGCGGCGGTCGGGGCGACCGTCGGTGGAAGGCTCGCCGCGAAATTCGGGCCTCGGCCTGTGATCTTCTTCGCCCTCGTCTTCTCCGGGCTGGCTTTTCTGCCGCAGGCCGCCTCCTCCGGCGTCGCGGAACTCTGGGTTCTGCGCGTCGTCGCGAGCTTCTTCATCGGGGCCGTCATCCCGGTCGCCAATCTCATCATCCGCGAGTCGGTGCCCGTCGAGCGGCAGGGGGCGGCCTTCGGCGTCGCGGCCTCAGCCACCTCGGTAGCTTTCGGCGTCGGGCCGCTCGGCGGAGGCTTGCTCGCCGCGTCGTTCGGCTTCGCAACGCCGTTTTTAGTGCCGGGATTCCTGCTCATGGGCGCGGCCGCCGCGATGCTCTTCTCCCCTCGCGCCAGAAAACGGGCCGCGAGAACACTCAAAGCGGTCGCAAGTCACGTGGTCAAGTGAGGCGAATGAAGTCCTTGATCCTGTCCCAGATCGAGGCGTTCTCCTCGGCGAACTCTTCGTTGCTGACGACCCGGATGCCGTCTTCTTCCTCGATTATCCGCTCGGCGTCTTCTTCGTCGTAGACTTCGCCGAAGCGTTCGGTGTCGCCGGTGTCGAGGACCGCTTCTTCGCTGTCGAAGACGAGGGCGAAGCCGGTGTTCTCGGAGGTGTCTTCGGAGTCGTAGTACTCGACGAGGAGCGTGCCGTCCTCGGGGACGTTGTCGAACTCGTTGGAGTCTCTGAGGTCGTCGGCGATCACGCGCATCCCGGGCTCGCGGGTCTCTTCGGTGGCGACCCGGATCTCGTTGACGCTCGTGGCCTCGAAGACGTCGATCACCTCATAGGTCGGCACTTCTTCCTGGGCGAGCGCGGCGGTGGCGCACAGCGTCAGGGCCGACGCGGCGGCCAGCGTCAGGGCGGTTCGCTTCGCCAGCGACTTCAACTCTATGTGTGGTGTGTCGGACAAGGATCCCCCTCCTGTATTCGTCCGGTTGATTGGCTACTTCCGTCCGCAAGCCGCGACCAACGACCCGCCGGAGCGTGAAAGGATAACAGGAAGACGCTCCCCTTGTGAACCCTCTGAGAAAAAAGTTCGCTCTCAAGAGACCACCGGCTCTCCGACGCCGCGGATGCAGCCGTTGCCGGCGAGGGGGGCTATCTCGCTTATGCGGAAGTCGTCCACGAACTGTCTCAAGCGCGGGTCCTCTGCGCCTTCGAGTTCGAGTTGAATGCGCCAGGAGGTCGTGATCACGGGTGATTCCTGCTCCGGGTACGGACTGACGATCACGTATTCTTCGGTTCCGTACTCGCGAAGAGTCTCTATTTCGTCGGCTGGGAGGTCAGGACGGTAGGTGATCCAGACTACGCCGTGGTCGAGGCTGTGAACGGCGGTGGCGTCGTCGATGGGCTCGTCGTAGAAACCGCAGTTCTGCCATGCCGGGTCGTGATCTCCGTTGGTCGGCGGGGCGCGGTCGTACTCAACGTTCTCGACCAGCTCGTTGGTCGTGGCGTCGTAGACCCGGATGCCCTCCGGCGGGTCCTCGGGGAGCGGCCGCGCCTCAGCCTTTTCTATCCCCTCAGCCGGCATCATGTTCGATATCTCCTCGGGACCGACTTCGAGTTGCGAGAGGTCCGTGGAGGAGGTGGTCTCCTCCATCGTGGTCTCTTCCATCGTCGTCTGCGCGGATGAATCGCCTGACGCGCCGTTGTCCTCACCGTTCGTTTCCCGCGTCCCGTCTCCGCCGCAGGCAGCGGCGAAGATCACCATCAAGGCCAGCAAGAGAGTGAGGGGATTCGACTTCGGAAAAGCCATTCTATTCAAAACCATCTCCTAAAATATGAGCTTGCGCTTCGCGGATTACTACGTACCCGATACCGGGGAGGATGCCACCGTTAATTCCTCGCCGCAAAAAGTATTAGCCGGGATACTAAGCCGGACCGATTTTCGGGTGGATGGTTCACATGCGCGTGATACTAATTGCCTTCTTTGTCGGCAAGGGCTAGGCTTAGTCGCGCGCTGTTTATGGTGGACGTGTCCCTTCGAACGAGGCCCCGGAACGGGTCCCGCGGACAGTATCGAGGATATTGGAGCAGCTATATACACGAAAAGCAATCGTAGCGATTCTGGCGCTGGTACTCGGCGTCAACGCCGTGCTGCTCTACCAGCAATTCGGACCCGAGGAATTGCCCACGGCGAACGCGCCTTTTTTTGGAGACTCTCCCCAGGCGCCAGACGTCTCCCCAACCCCGGAGAACGACGGGGATGACCAGGAAAGAGAAACCGAAGACCCCCGGGACAGAGATCAAGAACCCGAAGAAAGCGACGCCCAGGAGAACGACATCCCGGACGGAGAGCCTTCAGAGGAAGAGCCTTCAGAGACAGAGCCTTCGGAGGAAGAACCGGCTGACGAATCGTTTCCGTCGGGCGAGTCTGGCGAGACGCCGTTCGATTCGCAGTACGATCCGCCGACCGATCCCGGCGGCGACGATTTTGATCCGGACGGTTTGAACGGCGCCGGGCTGGCGACAGGAGTACTCTCGGCGGTGTACGATCCCGAGGAGGGAATGCGCCTTCTCCCGAAGACCGGCGGCTCCCCTCTGCTCCCGGCCATCCTCGTCGGCTCGGCTCTGGCGGTACTGGCGGCGATTCGTCGCAGGGATTGAGGAATCGAAGGTGCTAGTCGGGAGGTTAGCCCGTACAGAATTTATGATCCGAATTGCCTTCGATGCGTATAAAAGTTATGCTTGACGAAGTTCGGCGCATGGCGGGCACATCATCCTCGAACCAGATACAGAGCGTAAAGGGCTATCTGAGAGATGCTGAGGTTCTTAAATAAGCTAAACAGCCCGCAGGCCGTCATTTTGGTCCTGATTATGGTACTCGCGCTCAACGGTTTCCTGTTTTATCAGTTTCGGGCGGCGAACTCCGACGACGCGGACGCGCCGGATCAGGGCGAACCGCAAACGCAAGAGACCGCCGATACCGGCCCGGAACGAACCCCGGAACCGGAAGAAGAGCCCGAGCAAACGATCCGGCAACCTCAAGAGGATGAACAAAACGACGAACCCGAACCGCAAGAAAACGAAGAAAGCGCCTCGCAGAGTCAGGAAAGCCAGAACAACGCAACAGAGGAAGACGAGAACCGGGAAGAGGATAACCGGGAAGAGGATAACCAGAACGACGAGAACCGGGAAGACGAGAACCGGGAAGACGAGAACCAGACGGACGAAAACCGGGACGGTGAAGAGCAGGCATCTGGGGATCGGCCTTCTGGTTCGACCGATGACTCCCGGGAGGAGCCGGAGGGAGAAGCCGACGCTGCTCAAGGGGAGCGAGAGACTCCGGAGCAGGAGGCCACGCTCGCCGGTCTCGGAGAGGCCATTCGGGGGTGTGAGGGGGAGGATGAAAGGTGCATCAGGGAGTTCGTCGCGCGGGTCGCGCCGGAGTCGAGTTACATCGGAGGCAGAACGGATCTTGTCTCCGGGCAGAACACCGAAGTGCTGTATTTCGAGGATCCAGGCATGGAAGCATGCGAGTTTGAGAGAGAAAAACACGAAGCCGAAAACGGACCTGACTACACGGTGATCCTGGTCGGTCCGGGTTCGTTCGACGACGAGAGGGGAGAGGAATGCATACCAACGGCCTGAAAACGAGGAAAATGAAGAAGGCCCGGAAAGCCGTGGAGGCCGCTCGGCTTCCGCAGGGGGAGATACTCGCTCTGCTCGGGGCGGTGATAGCGGCGCTGCTGCTCATATCGCCCGCGATGGCTCAGGACGGCGAGGCGAAGGTCAGGATGGTCCACCTCTCCCCGGACGCTCCGGCGGTGATGGTCGAGGTGGACGGCGAGCCGGTGGAGGATCTCGCCGACGTCTCCTACAGGGACGCATCTCCATACCTCCCGATCCCGGCCGGCCCGCACGAGATCGCGGTCTTCGCCGTCGCCGACCCCTCGGAGCCCGTGCTGGAGGTTTCCGTCGCGCCGGAGGCGGGCGAGTCGTACACGATAGCCGGGGTTGGCCTTCTGGAGGACGACTCCTTCGGCGCGAGGCTCTTCGAGGACGACAACTCGGAGCCCGACGAAGGCGAGGCGAGGCTTCGCGTCATCCACGCCGTCCCGGACGTCGGGCCGGCGACGGTGAGCGTCGCGGACGGTCCGGACCTCTTCTCGCTCGCCGGCTTCGCCAACGCCTCGGATTACGCCGGGGTAGAGGCCGGAACCTACACGCTCGAAGTGACCCCCGCCGGAGCCCCCTCCCCCGCCTTCGAGGTGCCGGACGCCGAGGTCGAAGAGGGAGAAGTCTACACCGCCTTCGCCATCGGCCAGGC
>JBOHBL010000583.1:0-1081 GCA_050698295.1 Rubrobacteraceae bacterium
GACGAGGCGCACCGCGCTCCCGGCCCGTCGTTCTTCTCTACTCGGCTCCGGGGTTCGGTGGGCCTCGAAGAAGATGATGATGTCGCTGCCCGTCCATCCGGCGGCTTTCAGCGCGTCGTTTATGAGGAGTTCTCGCGACTCGTCGAGGTCGCCGGTGTTGACGGTCCTGTACCGCTCTATAGCCCCGATGACGTTGTAGCCGTCGAGGATCAGGTACGATTTCATCCCCGCCGCCTCCGCGCCTCATACAACAAGACCGCCGCCGCCACCGAGACGTTGAGCGAGGAAACAGCCCCGAGCATCGGGATGGAAACGGCTCCGTCACATCCCTCTCGCACGAGCCGTCTCACCCCCTTCCCCTCACTACCGAGGACGACGGCGACTGGACCGGTGAGATCCAGGTCGGTGTGAGACTTTCCCCCGCCTCCTTCAGCGGCGTAGACCCAGACCTCCGCTTCTTTCATCCGGTCCACGGCGCGACGAAGGTTTGTGACGCGGGCCACCCTCACGTGTTCGCTCGCGCCCGCGCTCGCTTTTACCGCCGTCGCGTTCACCTGCGCGGCGCGGTCTTTGGGGACCACGACGCCTGTCGCGCCGGCTCCATCCGCCACACGCAACACCGCCCCGAGATTGTGGGGGTCGGTGACTCCATCGAGTACGACGACGAGCGGCTTGGGAGAGTTCAAGATCTCATCGAGCGAAGAATACGGATACCCGCCGACGCGAGCCGCGACGCCCTGATGGACACCGGAAACCAGCTCGTCCACCGTTTTGCGAGGGACTTTCTTCAGAGAAACACCCTTCTCGCGGGCGAGGCGGACGACCTCGTTGTCCCCGGTCGAGTCGAGCACTTCGAAGACCTCGCGCCGCTTCGAGCGGAGAGCCTCGATAACGGGCCGGACGCCGAAGATGACCTCGGTCAAGGTCGCTTCGCTCTTTGGGGAGGAGTGGAGGAATGGAGGAGTGGAGGAGTCGGAAAGGGTGGGGAGTACATGCCGATGCCCGCGTGTGTCCTCGAAAGCCTCTCGGGCGGGGATGCGAGGGCATCGAAAAAGAGGAAGTCGAGAAGAGTCCGACTCCC
>JBOHBL010000584.1:0-3018 GCA_050698295.1 Rubrobacteraceae bacterium
CGTCCCAGTCGATCCTGTGCAACCCGCTTGAACCGATGAGTGTTCTCGTCCCTTTCAGGAACAGGTGCATTCGCAGGTCGCGGCGTTCGAGGAACTCCACCCATCCCCTTCGCGCGCTTTTTTCGGAGTCCTCGACTGTTTTGTGGTGGTGGACCCACGGCATCCAGGGTTCGAGTTCTTCGAGGGACTCCCTGACCGCCGCGAACAATTCCGGGCCGTCGCCGGGCGCGGGAGTGCGTATCAACAGCCTCTCCGTCCCGAAGCTCGCCGGGAAGTCCTTGAGGATCCTGGTCACGGAAACCTTTCTTTTGGCTTGCGCGAACGGGATGAAAGTCTATACCATTGTTTTGTCAGTCCATGCGGGAGGAGCGGAGGGTTTTGCTTTCGAGTCGGAGAATGAGGGCGGCGGAAACGGAGGCGAGGCGGTTTTGCGCGACTACCTGGCCGGAGACGTCTCCACCCTCGACACCGCTCAGGCGACCGACGGCTATTCGTTCAATGTCATAAACAACTTCGTCGAAGGACTGTATCGTCTCGATGGAGACGAGGAACCCGTCCCCGGCGTCGCCGAGAGCGTGGATGTTTCCGATGATGGATTGAATTACGCTTTCACCCTCCGCGAGGACGCCCGGTGGGCGGATGGAGAGCCGGTGAGGAGCGAGGACTTCCGTTACGCCTGGCTGAGGGCCTTGGATCCGGAGTCGGCCGGCGCCTACGCTTTCCTCCTCTCCGAGTACATCGAGGGCGGGGCCAAATACAACTCCGGCGAGGGGAACGCCGAAGACGTGGGCATCGAAACCCCGGACGACCGGACGCTCGAAGTCGCGCTCGCCGACCCGACGCCGTTTTTCCTCTCGCTCACGGCCTTCCCGACGTACATGCCGCTTCGGGAGGACTTTGTCGAGGAGCAGGGGAATGAATACGCGCAGGGAGCGGAAAACGTCCTCTCCAACGGTCCCTACGTCCTGACCGATTACGCTCCGACGAGCGGCGTGGTCTTCGAGAAGAACGAGGAATACTGGGACGCCGAAAACGTGGATATCGAAGCGGTGGACGTTCGGGTGATCGGCGAGTCCCAGACCGCGCTCAACCTCTACGAGTCGGGCGAACTCGACGTTGTCTCCCTCGACTCGGAGAACGTCGAGCGGTTCGCCGACTCGGAGGAGTTTGTGGTCGAGCCGGCGTTCGAGACTTTGATCCTGTATTTCAACAACGCCGACGAAGCCCTCGGCAACGAGAATATTCGGAAGGCGCTTCAAAGGGGTTTCGACCGCGAAGCGTACGTGGAGGGCCTCCTCGGCGGCGTCTCCGAACCCGCCTACGGCCTCGTCCCACCGGAGATGGCCGGACAGTGAATCGTCTCGCGAGTTCACGGGCGACATCATTCCCGCCCTCGACCCGGACGAGGCGCGCGCGCTCTACGAGCGGGGCGTCGAGGAGCTTGGGGAGGAACCGACGATAGAAATATCCGTGAGCGACCTCTCGACCTCCCGCGACGCCGGGACGTTTCTTCAGGCGCAGTGGGAGGAGAACCTCGGGACGGACGTGGAAGTCCGCATTCTCCCCTTCGACGCGCTTTTGGAGGCCGCCGAAAACGGCGAGTATCAGGTCTCCGCGTCTACCTGGATCGCCGACTACAACGACCCGATGAACTTCCTCGACCTCTTCGTGAGTGGCTCTTCGTTTATCCGACTTTCCGCTCCCCTCTCGAAACGTTTCACGAATAAAGCTCCATGCAGGTCGGCCCCATTAACTTGAGGGGCCTCTCGATCTCCTCCCGGAGGTCGAGAGCCAGCGCATGGATGGTCTTCTCCGTCGCGATGGTGAGCAAGCGCGCGTCCATGAGCAGCTCGAGGATCCACTTCGCGGTCGGTCGGCGCGCGGGGCCGCCCTTCTGACCGGGCGCGCCGTCGTCGCCATAAGCGGCGCCATGACCCGCTCCACCCGTTCGAGGCGGAGCGCGGTCGCCGGGAACATCGGGTCCTTCAGGACGCGAAACCCGCGCTCCGCCTCGCCGCTCTGGCCCTTGCGGGCCCGGAGCGCCTCCGGATCGTCGAGCGCCTCGCGGCGCGGCTCGTCGAAGGCCTCGCGCTCTTCTTGCCCGCCCCGGGAGCTGTTTGTCCACCGCTTTGGCGGCTCGCTCCCTGGCCCCGCCTCGGAGTAGATCGCCAACCAGCGCCGCCCGACCCCGGCATGGGTCGTCGAGAAGGCCGCGCGACGGCGCCCTCGCGCCAGGGGCCGCGGCTTTCCGGGGTCCGCGTCCTCCAAGCGCCCTCGGGCCTCTCCCGCGGTCGAGGGCGCGCTCATTACCCGTCCGAGGCCCTCTCGCCGGCGGGCCGCGAGGCATTCCCGGGCGAAGCCGGCGCTGTCGGCGACAACCATGCCCGGGGGGCCGCCGCCCCGAAGCCGGCCCACGCGCCGCTCGATCGCGTCCTCGAAGGACGTTTTGCCGCTGGCGCCGCCACTCGGAGGCCGCGTCATCATCGGCGAGTTCGCCCGGCTCTCGGCGATCAGCTCGAGCGCCGCCTGATTGAGGTCGCGGCGATGATCCCGGCCGCATCCCTCGCTCGCGTGGACGATCCCGGCGTTTTCGTCGAAATCGCCGCATTCGCTGTCGCAGCGCCCATCCACGTGGAAGCCGGCGGAGTTCGGCGAGCCCGAAGGCGTAAAGCGCGTCCGGCGCCTCGCCCGGGGCGTCGTCGTCGAGATGCTCCGGGCTCGCCCCGGCCCCCGCCGGCCGCTCGGCGGGTTTGCCGCGCAAGAACTCGGGCATCAGGCGCGGGCGCCGGTCGGCGAAGCCCAGGCCGCTCGAGACCATCGCCTCGAGGGCTCGACCGACGCTCGCCTCGCGTCGGGAGAGGTCCTGTGGAACCAGCTCATCGACCAGATCGCCGACGCCGAGTTCGTCGAACATCCCCGCGACCAAGCCGAGGCGCTCCAGCGTCTCGCTCATGGCTCGGATCATGGCGCGTCGCTAATTCCCGAACCGCGTATTAGGGGGCGCGGAAAGTCGGTTTA
>JBOHBL010000585.1:0-9755 GCA_050698295.1 Rubrobacteraceae bacterium
GTCGGGAGTAGGGAGTGGGGCCGTTCTCGACTCGCTCCACTTCGACACCCTCGCTTCCACGCTCGACGAACCCTCGATAAATTCGAGAGGAGACTCCGACGGCGAAAACCCCGATGCCGTGCCTTTCCCGACTCCCGGTCTTTACGACCGCTACGATCACGTCCTCGTGGACGAGTTTCAGGACACGAACGGGAGCCAGCTCGAGCTACTGAAACTCCTCATGCCCGCCGACTCCCCGAACGTCTTCTGCGTCGGCGACGACGCGCAGAGCATCTACGGCTTCCGCGGAGCGAGAGCCGAAAACGTCGGAGAGTTCGAGGAAGATTTCCCCGATGCGAAAGTCGTCCATCTCGGGACGAACTACCGTTCGGCGCAGCCGGTCGTTACCCTGGCGGAAGCCGCCCTCGCCCGCGAGAAGACCACCCGAGAGCGCGAAAAGCAAAAAGTCCCCGATGATCGGACGGGGGCGGTGCTGCATCACGTGGCGGCGAGCGCGCGGGACGAGGGGGCCTGGATCTCCGACCGAATCGCCGAACTCTCTCAGGTTCGAGGCGTCCCTTTCGAGCAAATCGCCATCCTGCGCCGCAGCCTCCTCGACGCCGACCCCCTCGTCGAAGCGTTGAAAGCCCGGAGCATCCCCGTGGATTTCTCTTCCGCCTCGGGCCGGACCTCCGCGAGGCGGCTGGCGATCCTCCTCGCCGCTTCCGCGGGCGACGACCCTTCCCCCAAAGACGCCTCCCGCGCTCTCGTCTCCCCGCTCGCGGGCGTTTTGCCGGAGACCGCCCTCGCTCTGCGCGCCGTGGCCGAGTCCTCCAGCCTGAGCGTCTTCGGCATGGTTCGGGAGAACTCCTTCCCAGCCGGCGTCTCGGAAAAAGAAAAGGATCGCGCCCGCAAAGTCGTCGCCACCGTGGATGCGGCGAGGGGGAGAGACGGTTTCCTCGAAAAACTGGACGTTTTGTGGAAGGGGCTTCCCGGAACGCGGGAACTGTTCGAAGCGCATCGGGGGGATCCCGATTGTGCGATGGCTCTGTCGGACGCGGCGGCGTTTTTGCGTTCGGCGAGGTCGTATGCGGCGGCGAGCCGGGAGCCTTCGGTCAGAGGCTTTCTCGCCGCCGGGGAGATGATCCACGACGACAGCGACACGTGGGCGCCCTCCGCGCCGACGGTCGAGGGCGCAGTCCGAATCCTCACGGTCCACGCCTCGAAGGGACTGGAGTTCGAGGCTGTCTTCCTGAGCGGTCTATCCGACGAGAAGTTCCCGATCCGGTCGCGCGGCGTCCGTTTCGTGGACCCAGGCATCCTCGCCGGGAAAGGGCCGACTCCGAAAGCGAACCTCGAAGAGATCCACCTCAACGAAGAACGTCGCCTCTTCTACGTCGCCCTGACGCGCGCGAAGACGCGCCTGTATTTGACGGGCGTGGAAGAGACGGCCGACGACGGCAGGAAAGCGTCCCCCTTCCTGCGCGAGCTCGAAGACCTCCTCGTGAAGCTCGCCGCCCCCGAAAGCTCCCGGCGTTTCTGGACCTCGCGCGAGGAAGCCGTCGAAGAGCTCCGCCGCCTCGCCTGCGACCGGACGAGTCCGGATCACGACCGCTTCGCCGCCTGCCGCGCCCTCGCCGAGATGGACGAACGCCCCGACGACCCCGACGACCCGTGGTGGCGATACGTCGAGGAGACGGAAGGAAAAGGACCGCCGCCGGAGAACGGAGTTTTGAGCGAGCGGGAGGTCGTCGATCTCTCGGAGTGTCCTCGGCGGGCATTCCTCGAACGTTTGACATCTCGGGCCGGAAGACGCATGTCCGGTGGGAGCGCGAGTTTCGGGGCGGCGTTCTCGGACGGACTGCGGGCGTTCCTGCTCGGCGAACACGATTCCCTCGAAGAAGCCGTTCGGGCGGCGGTCGAGGCGAGTAAGTTCGGCGGGGCCGCGTTCACCGAACACTGGCTGCGGGAGGCGAGGAATATGGCCGTGGGTTGCGAGGCGTGGGCGAGAGAGGTTCGTCGGCTCCTCGTCGAGCCGGGCGGGGAGTGGGAGAGGGAGTTCGCCGGGAGGAAGGTGCGTGGGCGGCACGGGCCGGTCATCGAACGCGAAGGGAAGACCGTGGCGCTCCGTATTTCCACGGGCGGATCCCACCTCACCAAAAAAGAAGCCGCCACCGACGCCGGACTCTCTCTCAAAGCCCTCGGAGCGGGGGCCGAAGAAGCCGAGATCCACTACGCCAGAGAGGTCCAGAAACGCAGCGGCGCCCCAAAACGGGTGACGCTCGACGCCTCGAAGGGCTGGCGCGAACGTTTCGAGGAGGACGTTCAAACCTGGCTGGAAGAACTCGCCGCCGGAGAACACCCTCCGAGACCGAAAGACGAGAAGCTATGCGACCGCTGCGCCTTCAAGAACGTCTGTCCGCGGCACAGGGAGGATGAGGTTTGGGTCGGGTAAAGGCAGGACGGCAACACACCGACGAGCAACGAAAAGTAATAACGTTGGAACAAGGTCCGGCTCGGGTGCTCGCGGGGGCGGGGAGCGGGAAGACGCACACGATGACCGAACTCATCGGACGTCGGGTTCGGGACCACGAGGAAGGGATGGGCGGGGCCGCGCCGAACCGGATACTGGCGATCACGTTCACCGTCAAGGCCGCCGAGGAGATGAGGCAAAGAATAATAGAGAGAATCGGCGAGTCCGCCCTCGACCTGACCGTCTCGAACTTCCACCAGCTGGCGTACAAAATCGCCCGCGAAAACGCCGTCACCCTCGGGATGGAGCCCGACGCCCCGCTGCTGCGCCGGGGACGAGCGTGGCTGATGGTCCTCGATGACCTCGCCGCAGGCGACCTCTCGCTCCGTCGCCTCGACCTCTCGAACCCCGCCCGCGCCGCCGAACGCGCCCTCACCCTACTCTCCGCCGCGAAGAACGATCTCGTGGGCCTTCAAAGTTTGCGCGAACGAACCGAACTCGACCTCGCGAACCCCGCCGCCACCGACGAGATGAGAACTTGCTTCGAGGAGAGGCTCGACCTCGTCACGCTCGCGGAGAGGTTCGAGGAGAAACGGAAAGAGTCCGGGATGCTCATGTATCAGGACATGGTGGAGATGGCGGTTTCGGTGCTTTCTGACCCGGTTCGCGGGGAGCCGTACCGGGACCGGTACGACCTCGTGGTGGTGGATGAGTTTCAGGACACCAATCCGGGTCAAATGCGGCTCGTGGAGTTGCTCGCGGATAACGATCTTTCGAAGGTCGTGGTGATCGGGGACGACTTGCAGAGCATCTTCAACTTCCAGGGGGCGGCGATAAGGAACATTCAAAGGTTCGAGGAACACGCCGGAAAGGCGGTCGGCGAAAGCACATACAGCCTCACGACGAACTTCCGCTCGGCCACCCGCATCCTCGATCTGGCGAACCACATCGCGAACTTCGTTCACCCCGAAAACAGCCCCGACGCCCCGAAAGTCCTCTCGCCCCGCGAAGACGCGCCCGTCGGGGGCATCGAAGCCTTCGTCGGCGTGACGGACGCGGAGGAGGCGGCGGAGATCGCCGAGCGAGTGCGGGGAATCGTGGCCGAAGGCGGGAGCTACGCTTCGCGCGCGGTTTTGATCCGCAAATGGAGCCAGGCTCCCTCCTTCCTCCACGCCCTCTCCGAAGCGGGCGTCCCGTGCGAGGTCGTGAAAGGCGGCGACCTCCTCTCCCGCCCCGAAGTCCGCCACCTCATGGACTATTTGCGCCTCGTGGCGCGTCCCGGAGGAGTCGGAGCGGCGCTGCTGCGCGTCCTCTCCCGCCATCCGCGCCTCCTCTCCGACGGCGACCTCCGCGCCGTCTTCGAACACGGGCGAGGCTTCTGGGCCGCCCTCTCCGACCCGGAGTCCGTGGAAAATCTTTCGGACGAGGCTCGAAACCGCCTCCTCCGGCTACGCGACGTGCTCGCCCGGCTCGAAGGAGAGTTATCCGCTGCCGAGTCGCTCGGGGACTTCGTCGAGAGGACCATCGAGGTCGTCGGTCTCGGGCGTGAGGTCCGTTCCGCGCCGGGGGCGGAGGCGAAGCTCGCGGTTCGTTTTCTCGAAACGGTGGTCGAGGTCGCGGACGAGTTCGGGAAGGTCGGGAGGCTGGAGGAGTTCCTCCGGTACGTCGAGGTATCCGAGGGCAGCGCGGCCTCCGAAAACGTCGAGCCGCCGGAGGCCGCTTCCGAGGCGGTGGTCCTCACGACCATCCACAGCGCGAAGGGGCTCGAGTTCGATCACGTCTTCGTCCCCGGCCTCTCCAAAGGAGTCTTCCCGAACGACTGGCGTTCCCCGGAGTCCCCCCTAAAACACGCCCACGTCCTCCCGCCCTCGCTCAAACCCGACCCCGACTCGGAGGCGAAGGCCGCCTACGACGCCCTCGACGCCGAAGGACTCAAAAAAGCCCTCAAACGCGAGGCCGACGAGGAAGAAGGCCGCCTCTTCTACGTCGCCGCCACCCGCGCCCGCGAGAGCCTGACCCTCAGCCGCGCCTGCTACTACGGCGCGAACAAAGGAACCAAAAACCCCGGCGTATTCTGGGAGATGACACAGGGAACCGGCGGAGTCCCGGACGCTCCCGAGCCTGAGTTGCCGGAGAGCAACCCGAACCTCCAAGCTCCCGAGGAACGTGAACGCCCGCCCGCCGACCCGTTCCCGCTCGAGGCCTCGGCGGGTTCGATGGCCGATGAAGTCGCGGTGGCGAAAAAGCTCGGCGTCGTTGGGTGGGAGGACGAGCTTCACCGTTTGAGAGAAGATGTCCGGGCCATTCCCGAGGTCGAGCGTCCCGCGCACATACTCCCCGCTTCCGAGACGCACTCGCCGAGTTCGCTCATGGACTTCGAGGTCTGTCCGAGGCGGTACTACCACACCCACGTCTTTCTGGTCCCCGATCTATTCCTGAGGGGTGGCGAGAGCCGCGACTACGGGACGGCCTTTCACGCCTGGATCGAGTCAGGCATGCAGGGCGACCCTCCCTCCGGCCCCGAGTCCCCCGAAAAGCCGGAGGAAAGCCCCGGATGCGCCCCCAAAGTTCCGCTCCGAGAAACCGAATACGGGAAAAAAGTTTCCACATACCCGCTCCACGAAGGCCACGAGCCGCCGGCATCCGGCCCGGTTCGGATGGTCGAGGTTCCCTTCACCATCGAGGTGGATGGGTCGGAGATAAAGGGCCGCATTGACGCCATCTTCGTGGACGAGGACGGGACGTTCCACATCATAGACTGGAAAAGCGGATGGCCGAACGACTCGTACAAAAAGCGTCTCCAGCTTCCCATATACGCCCTCGCCGCGAACAAACTGTGGAACGTTCCGCCCGAAAACATACGTCTCGCGTACGTATTCGCAGGCGGGGAGAAAGTGTCCATCGAGATCGGCGAAAACTTCCTCGAAGAAGCCGGGGAAAAAGTCCGAAGGCTCCTCGGGGAAATACGGGTCGGGCGTTTCGAGCCGACGCCATCGAAATATGCGTGCAAATTTTGTCCGGTTTTCGGCATTGGGATCGAGGGTTGTCCAAAGAGTGAGGCGGAGATTCCAGAAGGATGAGGTGAGATGAATGGCATACAACCAACATGCGGAACCCATATACGAAGCCGCAAGACTCTTCCGGGACAGATGTCTAAGAGAAGGAAGCTCCTTTCTGTGGCCCGACCAATACGCCTGGGTTCCGGAAAACATCTCGGCACTCCAGAACACTCTAACGAAAATTGGCGGCAAGGGGTTTTTTGAGAAGTGGCGAAACCGGCTTTCAGATCAACCGGAGGACGTACACCGGATAGCCGTGGATTCAATCGCTTTTTACCATCTCTGTGGAACCAACTCTAGCCGCGAGAGGAAACTCGCCGATGTGAAGACAATGATCAATTGGAAACTCGAGCATAATTCACCAGAGTTCGAGTTTCTCGCCGATGCGTATTCGGTAGACGTAGGTACGAAAGGCGGACTCCCCGCCGCGTACCGTCCGGCGCACATAAACTTCTATCTGGAATTCGCTCGGGAAGTCTTGTCGAGTGACGTGGGGCCTACGGACGTGGATTCCTGCAAGCGCCTTTCGAATACGATAGCGGAGCGGATGGAGTACAGTATTGGTACCCGACACATATTGCTGTACCTTCTATTCCCCGATCGTTTCGAACCCATCCCTCGCAACTGGCGCAAGCGGCAGATCGTGGGAGCCTTCCGCGACAGATCAGGTGGAGCGGAAGATCTGGACGATGCGATCCTCAACATCCGCAATTCGCTCGCAGATAAGTACGGCGAGAATTTTAACTTCTATGACGGCGCAGATATCCAGCGACAATGGATAAACTGGTCAGAACAGGACAGCGAGTCAGGTCCGAAACCCAATGGCGACGAACCACTCCCCCCGATTCGCTACTCACTAAACACCATCCTCTTCGGCCCTCCGGGAACCGGGAAGACGTATTCCGTGCAACGACGGGCGGTCGAGATCATCGAGGCGTTGCCGGAAGGAACCTCCGATAAGGAAGTCGCGGAGAAGTTCCGGGAGTATCGGGACGAGGGGCGCATCGAGTTCGTGACTTTCCATCCTTCTTTCTCATATGAGGAGTTTGTGGAGGGGTTTCGGTACGATGCGGAGAAAAGAGTTCCGACGCTTCACGGCGGTATTTTCAAGGAGATCTCGGGCGAGGCGCAGAAAAACAGCGAGGAACCATACGTCCTCATCATTGACGAGATCAATCGTGGGAACATCTCCCGCATCTTCGGGGAACTTATCACCCTCCTCGAAGTAGACAAAAGACGCGGCGCGGAGAATGAACTCTCTGTGAGGCTTCCTTATTCCGGGGAGAATTTCTCGGTGCCTTCGAACCTTCATATCGTCGGCACGATGAACACCGCCGACCGGAGCATCGCGCTCCTCGACGTCGCCCTCCGTCGACGCTTCGAGTTCGAGGAGATGATGCCGAAGGTGGATGTGGTGCGGAATGTGCTTTCGGAGAAAGAAGCTGAAACGGATGTGAAGCTCGTATGCGATGTGTTCGAGGTTTTGAATGCTCGCATCGCGGCGCTTCTCGATCGGGACCACCGGATCGGCCACAGCTATTTCCTCTCCGCGACTTCGCCGAAGAACCTCCACCACGCGCTTTACCGCCGGGTCTTCCCGCTTCTTCAGGAATATTTCTACAACGATGTGGAGCGGCTGGAAAAGCTGCTCGGCACATACGATGGAGAAACGGGCTTCATCGAGAGGCCGGATTTGAATTTCGGCAGAAAGGATTTCTCTTTCGACACGGAAACGGATGACGAGGTGTGGGAGTTTCACGAATATGGCGCGGAAGAACTCGAAGACGCCCTCCGAAGGACGTTCCTCGAATGAGGGGCGAGACGAAGCCCATCACGCTCCGCGAGTGGGAAGGCTGCCGTACTCCGGCCTCGGAAACGATGCGGTTTCGCGGCTCGAAGAGGCGAATGGGAAGCTCGGCGGGAAGGTTTTCGATTTCCACCTCCACAAACTCCGGACGAAGAACTTCGTCGGGGTCGTGGCGGCGGGCGGGACGACGGTCGAGATCCTCCCGAAGATCCACGAGGGGAACGCGGCGAATCTCGGGTACCTCCTCGCGCTTCTTCGGTACACGGGAACGCTCACGACGAAGCGAGGTGAGGTCGCGGATCTCGGCGAGCACGGCGGGTCTTTCCTCGAAGCGTGGATCCATCACTTCGCCGCCGAACTGAACCGCCTCCTCCGCGCGAATTACAAACAAAAGTACGTCGAAGTCGAGGAGAGAAGCTCCTTCGTGCGCGGCAAGCTCCTCACCGAGCGCGACCTCGGAGGAAGCTCGAAGATACACGCCCGCTATCCGTGCCGCTATGAAATATTCACCCCCGACCACCTCCTCAACCGGACGCTCAAGTTTTGCAACTCGCTCCTCATGAAACAGACTCGCTCCCCGGCGAACCGGACGCTCCTCCGCCAGAACGACGCGCTCCTCGCCGACGTGGAGGACGCGCCCGTATTCGCCCGCGACCTCGACCGCATCCACCTCGACCGCCTCAACCGCGAGTACGAGCCGATCCTCGAACTGTGCCGCCTCCTCCTCGAAAACTCCTCGCTAGACCTCCGGGCCGGACGCATCACCCAACTCGCCCTCGTCTTCGACATGAATACCCTCTTCGAGAAGTTCGTCGCCGAGTTTTTGAGACGAAACAAGGAAAGTATCTTCATCGGAGGCGCGCGAGTGGAAAAGGTCGAGACGAAGAGAGACCTCGGCAGGCTTTTCGGGGAGTTCAAGATGGAGGTGGATGTCGCACTCCATACCCCCGGTGGAACTTACCTCCTCGACACGAAATACAAGGTTCTCGAAGACGAGAAAGACCACGCCGGGCTTTCGCAGCCGGACTTTTACCAGATGCACGCCTACGCGACCGCCGGGGAGTGGAAATATGGCGGGGTCATCCTTCTTTATCCGAAGACGGCCGCTTCCCCGCCCGAGAAGGACTTTGTCAATGGGCGTGACGGCGTGAGGCTCTTCGTCCGGCTGATAGACCCGGCGGCGATACACGCCGGGGGAGGCCGGGTGAGTGAGGGCATCGTCGTGCGGGAGATGAATGCCGCTTTCAGTGGCGTTGAAGCCGTCGAAAATAGGGAAGGAGCGGCATGAGCGAGGTTTCGGCGAAGGCTCTGATTATGGTGGTTTCGAGGCCGGACGCGGCGGAGAGGGCGGTCGAGAGGCTTTCGCCGGAGGCGGTGGCGGTCATTTCTTCGCAGGAGGTTCTCGGGGAGGTGGTGGTGCGGTGCCAGAGTTTGAAGGGGCGGGCGCGGTTTTTGTATGGGATCGTGGACTCTCCGATGGAGATCGAGGACGCTTTCGGGCGCTTCGAGCGGTTGTTGTCCGAGCTCGAGAACATCGGCTATGCGCGTGAGGACATCGCGCTCGACGCGACGGGCGGGACGGCTCCGATGAAGATCGGGGCGGCGCTGGCGGCGATGACGCACGGGATGCGGATGATCCACCAAAGGGTTCCCCAAAGTTTCGTGGACGGAGAGTGGAGGCGCGACGAGTCGAAGGAGATCGAAGTCGTCCCGATGGACAATCCCCTCGAATCCACGGGACTCCTCCGCGAGGGACAGGCGATCGAGCTTTTCAACCGCCGCGACTATTCGGCCGCCGCGCTCGTCTTCCACGACGTCGCCGAGAAGGTGAGCGGCGTCGAGCGCGGCCACTATTACAAGGGACTCATGCTCCTCTCCGAAGGCTACGCCGCGTGGGACGTGGCGGACTATACGATGGCGCTGGATAAACTCCGGGCCGCCCGCGAGGAACTCGGCGTCGGCTTCTCGGAGGCCGCGCTCGCCGAGCGGGCGTCGGAGGTGTCCGGCGGTATAAAGTCCCATCTCGGTTTCCTGGGGAAGGTGCGGGGCAAACTCTCCGTCGAGAACGTCGTGGACATGGTGGAGAACGCGAGGCGGCGCATCGAGGATCAAGGCCGGCACGACGACGGCGTCGCCCGCCTGTACCGCGCCGTCGAGATGTTCCACCAATGGCGTCTCCTCGAACACCACTCCATCTCCGCCAAAAAGGTCGAATGGGAGAAGGTGGACGGGGATCTCAAAAAGCGCTTCCTCGAAGCCGCGAACCTCGAAGCCCTCCCCGAATACCTCGACCTCACCCGCGCGAGATGCCTCGACCACATACTCGGCGGAGAGTCGCAAACCGATGACAACGTGCTCCGCGACCTCCTCCGCCAGAGAAACAACTCCATCCTCGCCCACGGCCTCGAACACCGAATCCGGGTGAATGGTTCCGTAC
>JBOHBL010000586.1:0-2247 GCA_050698295.1 Rubrobacteraceae bacterium
CATAAAGACGAGCGCCTTGTTCTTGGCGCTGTACCTGGGCAGGAGGATCTTCCTCTCCACGAACGTGCTCGCGCTTCAGTTCCGGATTGGGGCCTCGGCGCTGTGCTTCGCGCTGTTCGCCTTCGGCATGCCGCGCGGGCTGCTGGTCTCGGTCGCGGCGGCGATGATTCTGTACGCCGTGTTCCTGTCGAGCCCCGAGAGAGCCAAGCTGCTGATCGCCGCGGTCCCGCTCTCCGCCATAGTCCTGGGCGCCTTCTGGCCCAACATGCGCGACTTCTTCGTCAACACGTTCTTCTTCGACCCGTCCTACCAGGTAAGGACCGAGACCGCGAGGACGGCGACGCAGCATTTTCTGGAGTATCCGTGGTTCGGCTTCGGGCAGGACAGCCGCCAATCGACGTCCTTTCTGGAACTCTTCGGGGAGAACTTCTACCCGGCGGACATAGGCATCCTGGGTGTCGCCTTCCAGTTCGGGATCGTGGGCATCGTCCTGTATCTGGCGGCCGTAGCCTGGCTGTGCGTTGGCCTGATCCGGCTGCTGTGGGCCTACGCCGAACGCCTCGACCTGGCGCAGCGGGCATTCCTGTGGGCGCTTTTCCTGATGTGCCTGACCTTTTTCATGACGACCCCGCTGCAAGCGAGGTTCATCTTCGGCGAGGGATTGTTCATCGGGGCGTTCGTCTGGGGCCTGATGATGACGCACAGCCACAGCCTGTCCACCAGACCGCGCGCCACCCCCCGCGAACGCCCGGAACCCGCCGTCGGAGCGACCCGATGAACCCCGCGCTTCCCAACTTCTTCATAGTCGGCGCGGCGAAGGCCGGGACGACTTCCCTTTACCGTTACCTGGATCAGCACCCGGACGTGTTCATGTCCTCCCTGAAAGAGCCGAACTGGTTCTCGCGGGTACACGCTCCGGGCCGGGTGAGCTTCGTCTCCTCGGAGGAGGAGTACCTGTCCCTGTTCGAGGGACGGGATGGAGAATCCGCCGCCGGTGAGGCAAGCCCTTCCTACCTGTGGGACGAGAAAGCCCCCCGGCGCATCAAAGAAGCGGTGCCGCGCGCGAAGATCATCGCCATCCTGCGCCATCCTGTCGAGCGGGCATTCTCCGACTACCTCCAGACCGTTCAATGGGAACAGGAAGACCTCCCTTTTCTGGAGGCGCTCAAGCGAGGCTACGAAACGGAGCCGAAAGTCTACGGCGTCTCTCGTTTGTACGTGGACCTGGGTTTTTACAGTGAACAGCTGCGGCGTTATCTGGACGTGTTTGGGAGGGAGCGGGTCAAAGTCTTTCTTCACGAAGAGTTCAAGGAGGAACCGCGAGCGGCGCTGAAGTCGGTGCTTGAGTTTCTGGAGGTGGATCCCAGCCACGCATCCTCCATACGAACGGACGTGGAGTACAACAAGTACTCGGTCCCCAAAGAGGGGACTTTCAACCGCGTGGCGGAGAGAGTTTTGGAATCCCGGGTCTTCAGGTCCCGGCGGTTCACGGCCTTGAGAGCGAAGCTCATACCGGATCCGAAGCTCAGGTTCCGCATGCGTCAGTACCTGCGCTTCGAAGAAGGCGAGAAGCCCGGGATCGACGAAGATTCCAGACGGTTCCTGATGGAGCTGTACCGCCCGGACATACTGGAGCTTCAGGGTCTGATCGACCGCGACCTCGAACACTGGTTGGAAGGTGGCTCTTGAGTCGCGCATCGGTCGTCGTCGTCAACTACAACGGCGCGGAGGACACGAGAGAGTGCGCCGATTCGCTGCTGAAAGCGAACTCTCCGCCCCAACTCATCGTGGTGGACAACGCGTCGAGCGAGCGCGGCATCGAGGACGCCATCGCCGCTTATCCGAACTCCGGGTTGATCCGCGCTCCGTCCAACCTGGGGTTCGGGCGGGGCAACAACCTGGGAATTCGGCACGCTCTCTCGGACCCGGAGTGCGAGTTCGTCTTCCTCCTGAACAACGACGCCATGATCGAACCGGACACCATCGAGAAGCTCGAAGCCATCCTCGACGACCGCCCCGAAGCCGGGATGGCCGCCCCGCGCATCGTGCTGGCGGAGGCCCCCGACGTACTCTGGTACGCGAGCGGCGGGGTGGACTGGCGAAAAGGCGTCGCCAGAGTCCCCGGCTATCTGGGACCCGCCGATACGGAGGACGCCCTGACGGAGGGAAACGTCGAGTTCGCCAGCGGATGCGCGATGATGATCCGGCGCTCCGTCCTGGAGGAGGTCGGCGGTTTCGACCCGCGTT
>JBOHBL010000587.1:0-2135 GCA_050698295.1 Rubrobacteraceae bacterium
ATTTCTTGGGTTTGCCAACGTTGTCGCTGGAGGGCGGCTCGATGTTCCCACGAGGCGTCATGGTGGCAGGCGCATTATATGCCGTGGTCCGCCACCTCCGCAATCTGGCCGATAGACCTTCGGCTACCGGACTGAATAGTTGCTCAAAACCGCGAAATCTACGCAAACTAGAAACATAAAATACATGAGCTTTCAGGTCAACCTGCGGAACGTGAGTCCTCCAGATCTGGTCGGCATTGTCGGTTGTAGTTTCCGTAGGGAGTTCTCGAGGCTCGGGAATCTCGGAATCTACAGGCTCCAGATCTGTCGTCTGGCGGCGAGCGCCGCCAGCGTGACGGCGACGCAGCCACCCCCCATGAACACTCCGGCCCACAGGGCGCTCGTCCATTCGGCGACGGCGCCGATCATGATCGCCCCCACGGGCATGAGTCCCCGATCCATGAGCGCGATGCTCAAAATCCGGCCTCGGAGCCGATCCGGAACCCGCGTTTGGAGGGCGACGCGGCTCGTCGTTCGGTATACCGAACTGGCAAGCCCCACGAGGAAAATCATGACCGCCGCCGTGAGGAGTGTTCCCGTGAACATGAAGAGGAGAAGGAACACCCCGAGGCCGATGGTCGAACATACGAGCCATTTCCCCGCCGCTTGGGTTTCGCCGCCGAGGGAAAGCCACGCCGACCCCGCGAGAGCGCCCGCCGCGGCGACCGAAAGGAGGATGCCGAGTCCTTCCGGCCCGAGTCGAAGGAGGTCGTTCGCGAAGAGCGGCATCATGGCGGTGTATGGAAACGCGAACAAAAGAGGCGCGATAGCGAGCACCAAAAGCGACTGCACGATCGGGCTGTTCTTCACGTAAAGAGCCGCCTCCCGGATGTCCGCTTTCATGTTTTTGGAAACGGTGTCCGTGTCGGATTGCGGGTGGATGACGAGGAGGGAAAGAAGTACGGCTGCGATGCTCGACGCGCTGATCCAGAACACATTCTCGACCTCCGTCACAGCGAGCAAAACTCCGGCGATGGCCGGTCCCGCAATGCGAGAGAGATTTCGCACGGCGGTGTCCGTCGCGACCGCGCTGGCTACCTGGCTTTCCGGCACCAAATTCGGGATGAGGGAATTGCGAACCGGGATGACGACGGCCATAAAGACCGAGCGCACCGTCACGACGGCGGCCAAAATCCAGAACGGACTGCCCGTCGCCAGCAAGTATCCGACGCCCAGCGTCGAGAGCATGACCCCGGACTGAAGCGAGATCAACAGCTTCCGACGGTCGCTTCGATCCGCAATTATTCCGGCCGGGACGCTGAGAAAGAAGGCGGGGACGAGCCGACAGGCGTTGATCACGGCCAGGTACAACGCGGAGCCGGTGAATTCGAAGACCGCCCAGTTCAGAGCAACCCACGTCATCCACTCTCCGGTCTGGCTCACGAGGTTTCCGGCGGCGAAGATCCCGAAGGATCGAGAACGCAGGGCGAAACGCGCCGGAGGGGAACTCACCTTACTCGCGCTCTGGAGCGCGCTTGTGACCTATGCGGTCATGGATGGCTGCGGAGGCGCGCCGACCGGAGAGGCCGTTCGCGAACCCGTGAGCCGGGCGTCCGCTCGGTTTGGCTGAGTCCTCATCGCCGTATGTGGCTCCGGGCGCATCGCGCGTTTGCGAGCCGGGATGGAGCTTCGGCCCGCTCACCGTCGGCTCAACACGGGGCTTCGAGGTCTTTGCCGGAGCTTGGGTGCGATGCGCTTCCGAAGCGGGGTTGGCTCAGACCGCCGCCCCCGTGGGCGCCCAGCCCGGATGCCGCGGGAGGCCGTCGTCCGGTATCGTCACCATGTCGTGCCTGGAGTCCGTGAACACCCAGCGATCCGGCTGCGCCCCGACCTGTGAGTCGCGATCGAGAGTCGGCACGTGGACGAGCACGTGATCAGGGAAAGGATCGACGAACAGGAACATATGACATCCGCACTCCCCGCAGAACCTCCGGTGGGCGGTCTCCTTTGTGTCGAAGTTCTTGATCTTCTCCTCTCCCTGCGTCACGCGGAACGCGTCGCGCTCTACCACGGAGATGAGGGCCATCGCACCTCCGCTCACGTCCGTGCAGTCCGTGCACAGGCAAAAGTGGACCTCCGCGGGCGTCCTCGTGTAC
>JBOHBL010000588.1:0-2857 GCA_050698295.1 Rubrobacteraceae bacterium
GCTGCATATTGTGCGTCACGATCACGACCGTGTACCGCTTCTTCAGGTCGTTCATAGTGTCTTCGATCTTCTGCGTCGAGACCGGATCCAGGGCGCTCGCCGGCTCGTCCATGAGGATCACCTCCGGCTCGACGGCGAGCGTGCGCGCTATGCACAACCTCTGCTGCTGGCCGCCGGAGAGTCCGAGCCCGCTCTCCTTGAGCCTGTCCTTGACTTCGTCCCAGAGGGCCGCCTGCTTCAAGGACTGTTCCACGAGCTCGTTCATGTCGCCATGATAGCCGTTGATCCGGGCGCCCCACGCCACGTTCTCGTAGATAGTCTTTGCGAAGGGGTTCGGCTTCTGGAACACCATCCCGATGCGGCGCCGGATCCTGACCGGGTCCACGTTCTTGGCGTAGATGTCCTGCTCCCCGAGCATGACGGATCCCTCGGCGCGCGCGCCCGTTATCACCTCGTGCATCCGGTTCAGACATCGTATAAAGGTGCTCTTCCCGCAGCCGGACGGCCCGATCAGCGCCGTGACCTGGTTCGCCTGGATGTCTATGCCCACGTCCGCCACGGCTTTGAAGGAACCGTAATACGCGGAGAGGTCTTCGATCTTCATGCCGAGCGCATGGTTCTCGGCGGTGGAAGGCCGCACTTCACTCTCCTCCCGCTCGCCGGTCTTCTCCTTCTCGTCTCGCCTATCCCTCGAAACCCCGGACAACCTTTGCTCCTCTGTGGTCCTTCTGGAACTCGCCACTATCAACTACCTTTCTCGATCTCAAGCACGGTCAGTTGCGCCTCTGGTACCTGTTCCTCAGCCAGATGGCCCCCGCGTTCGATATCAGCAACACTACCATCAAAACCACGATTCCGGCGGCGGCGAGGTCGCGGAACTCTATCTGCGGCTGAGAGGTCCAGCTATATATCTGGATGGGCATCGCGGTGAAGCGCGAGAGCAACCCGTCCGGGAGAAAGGTCGTGAAAGGCACGGCGCCGATCGCGATCAGGGGCGCCGTCTCGCCGATGGCCCGGCTGATAGCCAGGATCGTCCCGGTCAGCGCGCCGGGCAGCGCCTGCGGCAGCACGTGGTGGCGGATCGTCTCCCACCGCGTCGCTCCGAGGGCTAAGGCCCCCTCGCGCACGGCGGTCGGCACGGCCCTCACCGCCTCCCGCGTGGCGATGATGATGACGGGCAGGATGAGGAGGCTCAGGATCAAGCCTCCCGTGATTATGCTCCTGCCGAACCCGAATATGTATACGAAGATGCCCAAACCGAGCAGACCGTAGATGATCGAAGGCACTCCGGCCAGGTTGGAGATGTTGACCTCGACCAGCCGGGTCATCCAGTTGTCTTTGGCGTACTCCTCCAGATAGACCGCCGCCCCGATGCCCAGAGGAACCGAGACTATCAAGACTATCGTCAGCAGCCACAGCGACCCGATTATCGCGGGCAGGAAGCCCGAAATCTCTGGGTCGGACGAGCTCATGCTGCTGAGGAAGTTCCAGTTCAGGATCGGGACGCCTTGCAGCGCCACGTCCACCAGCAAGACCGCCAGAACCACCAGCCCTACCAGGGTCGCGACGAACACGAGCGCCGCGAAGACGCGGTCGAACCTGTGGCGCGCGCCCACGGAGGTCTTGAACTTGCCCCCGGAAGGCTCCGGCCTTTGCTGCCGATCCGTTTTCGCGCCGCTCTGGCTCATATCAGTAAGCCTCCCTGACCCGGCGGACGAACCAGTAGGCGATGACGTTCAAGACCAGCGTCATCAAGAACAGCGTCGAGCCGACGGCGAAGATGGTCTCGTACTCCAGCGAGCCGCGAGGACTCTCTCCGCCGGTGACCTGCACTATGTAGGCCGTCATGGTCTGCATCGGCAGCAAGGGATTGAGGCTCAACTGGGCGTTCAAGCCGCCCGCGACGGTCAGGATCATGGTCTCGCCAACCGCCCGCGAGATGCCGAGCACGAACGAGGCTACGATCCCCGAGACCGCCGCCGGCACGACGACTTTCGTGGCGACCTCGCGCTTGGTCGCCCCGAGGGCGTAAGCGCCCTCCCTCAAGCTGTTGGGGACGGCGTAGATCGCGTCCTCGCTCACGGAGGCGACGGTGGGGATGATCATGATCCCCATCACCAGCCCCGCGCTCAAAAGATTGTAAACCCCCGCGCTCGGGAGGATGGTCGCCTGCAAGAGCGGCGTGACGAACGTCAGGGCGAAGAAGCCGTAGACGATGGTCGGTACCCCGGCGAGTATCTCCAGCGCCGGCTTGAGCCAGCGTCGCAGCCCGATCGAAGCGTACTCGGAGAGGTATATCGCCGCCCCGAGGCCGACCGGCAACGCCACCGCGCAGGCGATGATCGTGGAAAAAATAGTGGCCCAGGCGAGGACCATGATGCCGAACTCGCCGTCTTCCGGCGAGGATGCGAAGCCCGCCGTCCACTGGGTCTCGGTCAGGAACCTGAAGATGGAGACATCCTCGAAAAACCTGAAAGCCTCGAAGAACAGCACGAAGACGATCCCGAACGTCGTCAGGACCGAAACGAACGCGCACAGCATCAGCGCGATCTTCACCACCCGCTCCCGAACCTTCCTCATGCGGCTGTCCCGCCGCCAGAGGTCGGGGCCGCCTCCCGCGCTCCCTCTCGTTTCGACCGTCACGCTCTAGAACCTCCAGAAGCCATGCATGTCTTCGCGGCAAACCCCTCCGCCACTGTTGAATCTCTGCTGTGCAACAAGTGCATTATCATTTGCCGAAAGATACTTGTACTGGATCCTCGCCGCAACTTTCCTCCCGCGCTCCCTCTCGTTTCGACCGTCACGCTTCAACACCCTCCAGAGTTCTAAGAGACAAAGAAAGGGCCGACCTCGGCCG
>JBOHBL010000589.1:0-8302 GCA_050698295.1 Rubrobacteraceae bacterium
GTCCGGGGTCGGGGGGTATTCGAGGCGGGCGCCGAGTTCTCTGAGTTCCCGTTCCAGTCTGTCGTCTCTATCCGGCATCTTTGACCATCCTCTCGCGCAGCCTGCCCATCGCCCGCGACAGGCGCGACTTGACCGTTCCGCGAGCGCACCCGAGAGCGGTCGCGGTCTCCCTCTCGGAGAGGTCGAGGAAGTACCTGTGAGAGATTACCGCCCGGTCCTCCTCGCGCATTTCTTCGAGAGCCGCGAGCAATTCTTCCAGCCGCTCCGTCGCCACGACATCCGCCTCGGGGGAGGGATGCGACGATGACGCCGCCTCTCTCTCCGCTCGAAGGACGAGGCCCGCTCTCCGACCCGCCGCCTTGCGCCGGTTTTTCGCCTCGTTGGTCACGATGGAGAGGAGCCAGGGTTTGAATGAAGCGCCGGGGCGAAACCCATCCAATGCGCGGTACGCCTTCACGAACGCCTCCTGCGTCGCGTCCTCCGCCTCCGGCGCGTCGCGCAGGATCAGATACGCCGCCCGGAACGCGATTTTCTGGTGAACCTTCACCAAACGCTCGTAAGCCGCGGCTTCCCCGTTCTTCGCCCTCTCGACGAGCTTCGCTTCTTCCAGCGCGACCGACCTTTCCAAAGAAGCTTCTTGCCCTTGTTACAACGCCGGCGGCGAAAAGGTTCCCGAAACTACGCGCTCGGGTTGGAACGACGCTCTTCGAGCTCCCGAGGACTTCCGTTGCTCACCTCTTCACGTCCTTCATCAAGGGGAGATCCGCGGTCTTCACCACGATGGCGTCCTTGCCGGAGGACTCGACCTCCTCGACGAGGAGGAACTTGTTGGAGGAGAGCATCCCCTCTTTGACCTCGTAGCCGACGACGAGACCGGAATCATCGACAAAGATGTCGTCCACCGTCCCGATCTTCTCCCCGGCGTGGATTATTTCGGTGCCGGTTATTTTGTGCGAGTGACGGTGCAGGTTCTCGACCTCCGGGTCGTCCTTCAATTTCTCGAAAGGCGCGTCTTCGCGGACGACGACCACGTCGCTGAGGCTGACGATGGAGTCCCACCGCACCACCCGCGAGCTGTCGAAAAGCCCACCGCTGATAAGCAGCGCGACGACGGACCTCGCGTCTCCGTCGAAAACGAGGTTCTTGACGGTCGCCTGCTTCTCCCCCGTGTCCCTAACCACGACCTCTTTCCCGAAAAGTCCGTTCGCCGACTGCATACCCTCTCCCTTCCAAAACTCACGTCGTACGCGCCTCTCATTCTCCCACAAAAAGAAAGTCTCCCGGTTCTTATGGTATTTTCGACCCATCGAAGGGAAGAGAGGATCTGATGGGACACGAGACGCTTTTCGAGGAGACGGACCTCGGTGAGGTGCGGGCGAGCATCCGCGCCGGAGAATACGCGGGACCCACGAGCGGTCTGGCCCGCCGCCGCGCGCAGGCGAACCTGGTCGCGCTGCCCGAGGAGTACGCCTTCGACTTCCTCAAGCTGTGCGTTCGGAACCCGAAGCCCTGCCCGATACTGGAGGTGACCGACGCCGGCTCTCCGGAGCCTTCCGTCACGGCTCCGGGCGCGGACCTGCGGACGGACGTGCCGAGATACCGGGTGTACGAGAACGGCGAGCCGGTCGATGAGCCGACGGACATCCTGGGCCACTGGCGCGAGGACATGGTCGCCTTTCTTCTGGGGTGCAGCTTCACCTTCGAGACGGCGCTTTTGGAGGCGGGACTCAGGGTGGCGCACATAGAGCAGGGCCGCAACGTCCCGATGTACGTGACGAGCAGGCGATGCGTGCCTTCGGGGCCTTTCAGCGGGCCGGAGGTCGTCAGCATGCGACCCTACCGGGCGGAGGATATTCCGCGGGTGGTCGCCATCACGGGAAGGTATCCGGCGATGCACGGGGCTCCGCTGCGCGTCGGGGACCCGGAGGGCCTGGGGATAAAGGACCTCTCCAGGCCGGAGTTCGGCGACCCCATCGAAATCGGAGAGGACGAGGTGCCCGTTTTCTGGGCTTGCGGGGTAACCTCGCAGGCGGTGGCGATGAACGCCAGGCCTACGCTCATGATCACGCACAGCCCCGGACACATGTTCATCACCGACCGGCTGCACTCAGAATACGAGGTTTGAAAGCTTGAGGAACATGGGAGGAGTGTAGGGATGAAGGAACGGTTGAAGAGCCTGGGACCCGGACTTCTGGTAACGGCGGCGTTTATCGGGCCGGGAACGGTGACGACGGCGAGCGTGGCCGGAGCGAGCACCGGCTACGCCATCCTGTGGGCTCTGGTGTTCGCGATCTTCGCCACCATAATCCTTCAGGAGATGAGCGCCCGCCTCGGCATCGTCAGCCGGGAAGGGCTCGGTGAGGCGCTACGCACCACCTTCGATAACCCCGTGTTTCGGGTCCTGGCGGTGGTGCTGGTCGTCGCGGCCATAGCGTTCGGCAACGCCGCCTACGAGGCGGGCAACATAACGGGGGCGGGCCTGGGGCTCGCGACGATGAGCGGCGTCTCGCCGCAGGTGTGGTCGCTCCTCGTCGGTGTCGGCGCGTTCGCCCTGCTGGCTTCCGGACGGTACAAAGTCGTGGAGCGGGCGCTCGTGGTGATGGTGATCGTGATGAGCGTCGTCTTTCTGGTCACCGCCGTCATCGTGCGACCGGACGTGGGTCGGATCCTCTCGGGGATGTTCGTGCCGGATATACCACCCGGAGCCCTCCTGACCGTGCTCGCCCTGATCGGGACGACGGTGGTCCCCTACAACTTCTTTTTGCACGCGAGTTCGGTGCAGGAGAAGTGGCCCGAGTCGGTGCCGACGGATCGGGCGCTCGCAGAATCTCGGTTCGACACCACGTTCTCGGTGATTCTCGGCGGCCTGATCACGCTCGCCATCGTGGCGACCGCGGCGGCGGCCTTTTTCGAGCGGGGCGTCGAGATCGAGAGCGCCACCGTCATGGCCGAGCAGCTCGAACCCCTGCTGGGACCGGCGGCAAAATACTTCTTCGCCGCGGGACTGCTGGCCGCGGGGCTGACGAGCGCGATCACAGCCCCCCTGGCGGCGGCCTACGCGACCTCGGGAGCCCTGGGGTGGGAGCGGGACCTCGGAAGCAGGAAGTTCCAGGCGGTGTGGGCGATCATAATCGTGGTCGGGACGCTCTTCGCCGTCATCGGCACGAGCCCGGTGGCCGCGATCATCTTCGCTCAGGCCGCCAACGGCGTCCTCCTTCCGGTGGTGGCGATCTTCTTGCTGGTCATCATGAACCGCAGCGACCTGCTGCGCGAACACAGAAACGGCGTCGTAGCCAACGTCCTCGGCGGTCTCGTGGTCCTCTTCGCCGCCGGACTGGGGATATACCGCATCCTGCAGGTACTCGGGGTGACAGGATGAACGGAGGGCGGCTCGGCGTCGACGTGGGCGGCACTTTTACCGACCTCATAGCCCTCTCGGAAGACGGGCTCGTAACGGCGAAGGTCCCTTCCACCCCTCAAGACCAGTCGGAGGGAGCGATGAGGGCTATAGAGGTCTCCGGGATAGAAGCGTCGTCAGTGGTCGCCCTCGCCCACGGCATGACGGTCGCGACGAACGCGCTCCTGGAGCGTCGAGGGGCGAGAACGGCGCTTGTCACGACCGAGGGGTTCCGGGACGTTATCGAGATAGCCCGCCAGAACCGTCCCTCGCTCTACGACCTCTCCCAAAACCGCCCGCCGCCCCTCATCCCGCGCGAGCTGCGCTTCACCGTGAAAGAGAGGATGGGACCGGAGGGCGAGATAGAGCCTCTGGACGAAGAGAGCCTGGAAAAAGCCGTCTCGGAGGTCCGGGCAGCCGACGTGGAGGCGGTCGCCGTTTGCCTGCTCTACTCCTTTTCGCGCCCCGAACACGAAAAACGGGTCGGGGAGGCGCTCCGGGAGGCATTGCCCGGCGTCCACGTCTCGCTGTCGAGCGAAGTGTTGCCGGAGTTCCGGGAGTACGAGCGGTTCTCCACCACCGCCGCCGACGCTTATCTGGCCCCGCGGCTGGGCTCGTACTTGAAGAATTTGGGCGGGAAGGTCGAGGAGGCGGGGGCTCCCGGACCGCTCATCATGCAGTCCTCGGGCGGCGTGATGCGGATAGAAGACGCCATCGAGGAGACATCCGGCTTCGTCCTGTCGGGACCGGCGGGAGGGGTGGTGGCCGCCACCTATATCGGCGGCGCGCTCGGCGGGCACCGGGACCTCTTGAGCTTCGACATGGGAGGGACGAGCACGGATGTCGCCGCCGTCATAGACGGCGAGGCGCAGACGACGACGGAGACCGTGATAGCCGGGGTGCCGATCAAAAAGCCCATGGTGGACATCCACACGGTGAGCGCCGGAGGAGGCTCCATAGCCTGGGCCGACGCCGGGGGCGCCCTGCGCGTGGGCCCCCACTCCGCAGGTGCCGACCCCGGCCCCGCCGCCTACGACAAAGGAGGCGGAGAACCCACCGTCACCGACGCGAACTTGTTTCTGGGGTACCTCCCGGACGGAGCGGAGTTGGGCGGAGAGGTCACGCTGCGCCGCGACCTCTCCGAGAAGACGCTGAAAAAGCTGGGCTCCGAACTGGGTCTCGATACCGAAGAAACCGCCCGCGGGATAGTGCGGGTCGCGGACGCGGAGATGGCCCGCGCCCTGCGCGTCATAAGCGTCGAGCGCGGCCTCGACCCCCGCGAGTTCGCCCTGCTGGCCTTCGGCGGCGCCGGAGGCATGCACGCCTGCGCGCTGGCCGAGGACCTCGGCATGACCACGGTGCTGATCCCGAAGGCAAGCGGGGTCTTCTCCGCCCTGGGACTCGCCATCTCCGACCTCCGCAGAGACTACGTGAGCCCGCTGCTCACGGACCTCGAAGCCGTGAACGCCGACGACCTCGAAAAGCGTTTCGACAAGATGGAAGCGACCGCATCGAGGGACCTGGAAGGCCCGCGGCACACTCGTCGGGCGGACCTGCGATACCGGGGCCAGTCCTTCGAGCTCACGGTGGAGGCCGACGATTTCGAAGAACTCGAAGCGCGCTTCCACGCCGCGCACGAGCGGCGCTACGGCTACAAGATGGAGGACGAGGCGGTCGAGCTGGTGAATTCGCGCCTCATCGCCACCGTGCCGGTGGAAAAACCGGAGCTGAAAGAGCCCCCAGCGGAGGGCGGGGCGGAGGTCGGGCGTCGCCGGGCGGAGTTCGACGGGGAGTGGCCGGACGCGCCGGTCCTCGATCGGGACCGGATGGGCAAAGGCTCCAGAGTCCAAGGACCGGCTATCGTGGAATTCAAAGAGTCCACCTGCGTCGTTCGTCCCGGATGGAGCGGTTCGGTGGACGGCGTGGGGACGCTCGTGCTGGAGAGGGAATAATGAGGGAAAGAGAGCAGCGCCTGGACCCGGTGACGCTCTCGGTGCTTTCGAGCGCGCTCTCCGGCGTGGCGGAGGAGATGGGGGCGGTCCTCATCCGGGGCGCGTACTCCTCGAACATCAAGGAGAGAAGGGATTGCTCGACGGCGCTCTTCGATTCTCAAGGCCGCATGGTCGCGCAAGCTGAACATATACCCGTCCACCTCGGGGCGATGCCGGAAGCGGTCGCGGCGGTGATGGAGAAGTCTCCGGAGCCGGGCGACGTGTTCGCCATAAACGATCCCTACTCCGGCGGGACGCATCTGCCGGACATAACACTGGTTTCACCCGTGTCTTTCGAGAAAGGCATCATCGGTTACGCGGTGACGCGGGCGCATCACTCGGACGTCGGCGGGATGCGCCCCGGTTCTATGCCGAGCGATTCGCGCGAGGTCTACCAGGAAGGCATCATCATCCCGCCGGTCAAGCTGGTGAAAAATGGAGAATACGTCGAAGACGTCCTCGACCTCCTGCTCGCCAACGTGCGGACGCCGGGCATCCGGCGCGGCGACCTTCGGGCCCAGATCGCCGCGAACAACATCGCTCAGGAGAGGGTTTCGGAGTTGATCGAGCGCCGGGGAGAAGACACCATCCTCGCGGCCTTCGAAGAGGTTATATCCTACGCCGAACAACGCGCCCGAAGCGTCATCCGCGACCTCCCAGACGGCGCGCACTCCGCCGAAGACTTCCTGGAAGGCGACGGCGCCACCGACGAAGACATCCCCATAAAAGCGACCGTCACGGTAAACGGCGACTCGATGGAGATAGACTTCGATGAGACTTCGTCCGCCGCGCGCGGCAACGTCAACTGCCCGCTCGCCGTCACCCGCTCGGCCTGCTACTTCGCCCTCCGCGTCCTGCTCCCCGACGACGTGCCGGCCAACGCCGGGACGTACATCCCGCTGCAAATAAAAGCCCCGCGGGGCAGCCTGGTGAACGCGCAAAGCCCCTCGGCGGTCGTCGCGGGCAATGTCGAGACGAGCAACCGCATCGCCGACGTGGCGCTCGCCGCGCTCTCGGGCTTCGCACCCCAAAGCGTTCCGGCCCAGGGCCAGGGCACGATGAACAACACCATAATCGGCGGTCGGGGTTGGACGTACTACGAGACCATCGGCGGCGGACAGGGGGCGAGCGCGAAAGGCGACGGCCCCTCCGGCGTCCACGTCGGGATGAGCAACACGCTCAACACCCCCATCGAAGCCCTCGAACTCGAATACCCGATGCAGGTCACGCGCTACGAGTTGAAATACGGCTCCGGCGGGGATGGCGAGCACCGCGGCGGAGACAGCATTATCCGTTCCCTCCGTCTCCTCGAAGACGCCAGCCTCTCGCTGCTCACCGACCGGAGACGGCATGCTCCGAAAGGCAGTCAGGGCGGAGAGCCGGGCGAAGTCGGTCGGAACCTGCTGGACGGCGAAGAGCTTCCGGCGAAAGTGAGTTTGGAGCTTGAAGAGGGAGGCATCGTCACCGTCGAGACGCCGGGCGGGGGTGGGTACGGTGGGAAGAGAGATCCAGGCCCATGATCACAACCGCATCCCCGCCCGCCGGATAAACGAAACCGTCGAGCAGTACGATCCAGCCGCGTTTGTCGTACAGCTTTCTGGCAACGGTTTTTTCCTGATGGGTCGAGAGAAGCGACCTCCGGTGCGGAAGGCTGTCGAGCAGAGTATCGTGCAACCGTCCGCCAACGCCGCGCCCCCGCGCCTGTGGAGCAACGGCCAACTCCGTCAGCGCGAAGGCGTTTCGCAGCCACCGCTCCAGGCCCGCCGCCTCCATCGAAGGCGCGACCTGCTCGTGCCACCACCCTCCCGGCTCGTCGGTGTAACCGTAGACGAAGCCGAGGACCTGATCATTCTCTTCGGCGACGAGGCACCGGAAACCTGCATTGCGAGCGTGACGGGGCAACCGGTTGGCGACGTTCCGAACGCCGTCCTCTCCCTGGGAGTACGGGGGTTCGGAAAAAGCGGCTCCGTAGACCTCGACGATCCGAGCCTCGAAGCGTTCGAGGGTCCGGCGGTCGCTGAACGAATGAAGCTCGACGCTCACGGCCCCAGCAACGCTTCGAGAGCGCCTTCCACGGGACGGAAAGAACGCAATTCCGTGATCGGTGAGTCGTCCGGGCGAGCCTCTTCGAGAAGCCGCCCATACTCCTCTTCGAGGACCTCGAACGGCCCGTCGGAGAACCTCGGGAGCGAGCCATGAAGCCCTTCGAGAGAACTTCTTGCGGCGAAGGCGTGATCGAAGAGCGTGTCGTCGAGGTCGGAGAGGACTGCTTTTGTGTCTGCCATGCTCGGAGCATATCGCAAGAACCTGCTAACCTCTGTGGATGTTTTCAAGGATATTCGGCAGAGACGACGAAGAGCGCGAGTTGAAGGGGACCGTCGAAGACGTCTTCGTGACCGACAAAGGCAGCAAGTCGATGGAGCGCGTCGAGGAGATAAAGACCATCGAGGGTTGCGGCATCGAAGGCGATAGGTATTGCGAAGGCACGGGATACTGGACGCGCTTCGGGGACGTGTGCCAGATCACGCTGATCGCGGGCGAAGACCTCGACTATATAGAGACGGAACTCGGGTTGAACATAAAGAACGGCGAACACCGCCGGAACATCGTCGTTCGAGGCATAGACCTCGGGGGCTTGCGCCGAAAGCGGTTCCGCGTCGGCGAGGCCATCCTCGAGTACGACCGTCCGAGGCCGCCGTGCAAACACGTTCAAGACATCACCGAGCCGGGCATGACGCGCGCCCTCCGAAACCGGGGAGGCATCTGCGCGAGAGTGGTGAAAGCCGGAGCCATACGTCCCGGCGACGCCATCGAAGTTGAGTAGCTCAGAGCAAATTCAAAGAGTCCATGTCTCCGAAATGCCCGTCGAGGGTGAGGAGGTCGCCGCCGATGGACTCCGCGGCGGCCACTATGC
>JBOHBL010000590.1:0-1976 GCA_050698295.1 Rubrobacteraceae bacterium
GAGACCGACCTTGATCGGCTGGCGAAAGACCTCGTCTCGGTGGCCGATGAAACCATGCAACCTTCCCACGCCTCGCTCTGGCTGCGGAAGTCGGCGACGGACGAAAGACCGGGAACCGAAGCCCGATGAACGTCCGCTCTCGGCGAACGTGGCAATCTTTTCGCAAAGCCATCGGCTTCTTGTTTTTGCTGAAATGCTGACAAGCTGACCGGCGCGGTTTTCCGCGCCGCCGAAAACCGCATCAAAGCGCCATGAGTCCGGCGTTCGTCGGCTCGAAATTGCAGGCGTCGAAATAGAACCGCCGGAGATGATCTTCGAAGTCCACGTGGAGCCACTCGCACCCGGCGGCGCGCGCCTCGTCCGCCGCCACTTTAACAAGTCGCGTCCCGACCCCGCGCCGCGCCGCATGTCCGGCGACCATCGTATCCACGATGAAAGCGTGTACTCCGCCGTCCCATATGACGTTCACGAACCCGACAAGCCCGTCGTCGTCGCGAGCGCACACCCAGCCGAGACTGTGCTTTCGAACCTGTCTCTCCCAGTCGTCATCCAAAACCTCGTGGTCGAACGCCTCCGCATGAAGAGCATTCACCGAAGCATTGTCGAAATCCCCTCGCCACTCGAACCGGTACGGCGTCATGAGGCGGACTATATAGTGGATGTCGCGAGCTTTCCGCGAGGACGCTTCGTCCGCATCGTCTTTGTCTTTTCCCTACTCCCCACTCCCCAAGCGAGCGCCAGCGAGTGCCTCCCCACTCCCCGTCTTTCTCACCATTCGACCAGCTTCCATATCTCCGGCTGCCACTTTCCTTCTTCCCCGATCTCGGCGAAGATCTCGACCGCTTCCTTGAGGTTTTTTCTCGATTCTTCCTCTCTTCCCATCTCGTGGAGGAGGTCGGCGAGGTTGTTCCGGAGCGCGGCTTCGTGGTGGCGGTCGCCTAAAGCGACGCACAGTGCGAGGGCGTCGTGCGTGATTTCGAGGGCTCTGATTTTGTCCCCCGACTCTCCGCGGACGAGCGCGAGGTTGTTTAGCGCGGCGACACGTATTCCGGGGTCTTCGAGAGCCTCCGAGAGTTCGAGGCTCTTTTCGAGGTGGGACGTGGCTCTCGGAAGATCCCCATCGCTTCGCGCGACCATCGCCGCGACGTTGTGGACGCGGGCGAGCACGGGCGGGTCTCCGGCGGCTTCGGCGAGTTCGAGGGCTTTTTGCGAGAACTCCGCCGCCTCGTCGAGCCTCCCCCGACTGCGAGCGAGGAGGCTCATCTCCGAATGAAGCCGGGCGTTCTCGCCGGGATTCTTCTCTTTTTGGAGTATGTCGAGGGCGACCTCGTAACGCTCTTCGGCAAGATCCCATTCTCCGAGGCGGTGGTGGATGTTTCCGAGCTTCCGGTTCACTCCGGCGAGGTCTTCGCCGCTTTGCCCGACCGCCGACTCGAGGCTCCGGGCGGCGGCTTCGTAATCTCCCGACAGGGTGAGGAGGTCTCCGATGGATTCGTGTATTCCGGCCCCGTCCGGGTGGCCGAGTTCGAGGGCGGAGCGGAAGTGCGAAAGGGCTTCGGCGTTGGCGTACAGCGAGCGGTGCGCCTCCCCCGCGAGCTTGAAATATTCGGCGGCTTCCGCTTCGAGTCCGGCGAGCGCGTAGTGGCGGGCGATGCGGGCCGCGTCCGTCCCCGGCCTCGGGCGGCGGGCGAGGGATTCGGCGACGCGGCGGTGGATGAGGCGCCTTCTCGCGAGGCTCGTCTCCTCGTAGGCGAGGGAGCGGAGTTTCTCGTGGGCGAAGTCGTATGCGGCGGTTCGCTCTCCTGAGTCCTTCACCTCGCCGACGAGCCGCCGGGAGGTGAGGTCTTCGAGGGCGAGGACGACCTCTTCCTCGTCGAGGCCGCTCGATTCGCGCAGCGTGTCGAGGTCGAAGGAGCGCCCGATCACCGCCGCCGCCGTGAGCGCCCGCCGCCCGCCCTCGCGGACCGCCGAAAGCC
>JBOHBL010000591.1:0-1205 GCA_050698295.1 Rubrobacteraceae bacterium
GAGCGAGGAGGATGAGACGCGGGCGACCGGGCTGCTGGAAGAGAGCCTGTTCCACAACCGGGAGTTGCGTGACGCGCGGGCAGTCGTCATCTCCCTCACCGGGCTGGCAATGAGCGCGCTGAAACAAGGCGACCACGAACGCGCGGCGGCATTGTTCGAGGAAGATCTCAATCTGCTGCGCAAGCTGGGAGACAGGCCGGGCATCGCCTACGCCCTCCTCGGACTGGCCGGCGTGGCCGCGTCTCGAAGACGACCGGCTCGCGCGGCGCGCCTGTGGGGAGCGGCCGAAGCCCTTCGGGAGACCACCGGCCTCCACCTCTCCCCCCTCGACCACGCCCACTACGACTACGAAGGCCGGCTGTCCGCCGCCCGCCGACTCCTCGACGAAGAGACGTGGTCCTCAGCCTGGACCGAAGGACGGACCCTCACCCCCGAAGCGGCCATCGGGTACGCGCTGGAAAGCCCCGAAGAAGTCGTGCCGGTCCTCCCCGCCGGACTGACCGCCCGCGAAGCCGACGTGCTGCGCCTCGTCGCCAGAGGCTTGACCAACGCCGAAGCAGCCGAAAAGCTCTTCGTAAGTCCTCGCACCGTGAACTGGCACCTCACTTCCGTCTACCGCAAGGTCGGGGCCGGCTCCGAGCCGCCGCCATCCGCTTCGCCGTCGAGCACGGGGTGGTTTGATAACACGGTTTCAGCGCACGGGTTCGTAGCCGATCTCCGCGGCGATCCTCTCCAGTTCCGCCAGCAGCGCCGGGTGCGAGAGCGGGATGTTGAACTCCGGGTGTTCCGGCAGAGCGTCGGCGGCTCGTTCATAAAGAGCCGCGGCTTCGGCGTTGGCGTGCATCGAGGATGCGTAGAGCAGACCTTCGATCTCCGGATATGCTTCGTGGATAGCCTGGGACCACCGTCGGCACGCGCTCCTCGGCCCGGTGTTTATCTTCATCGAGCCGCCCGCGCGGGTGGGCCAGTCGCCGCGCAGCGAGAGAAGGCGCGCGGCCCGGCGAAGCCTGAAACCCGCAACCCACGGTTCCCGGTGGCGTCGGTCCACGGATCTCCTATCCTGAAAGACCTCCGCCACGCACGTCTTCGCCCGGTAGGCCGCATAGAGAATGCCGGCTTCATCATGGATGCGCGGCGGGTCCGGGTGGAGGTCGAAGCGGCTGGTTGCCAGAGGCCCGAATCGGCGGAACGCCTCCCAGGTAGTC
>JBOHBL010000592.1:0-3980 GCA_050698295.1 Rubrobacteraceae bacterium
GGGGATACCCACCTCCGAGCGGACGCGGAGGCTCGCCGGGGAGGTCGGGGTGCCGCTCGTCTCGCTCGGCGAGGCCCAGCCCGATTTGACCATAGACGGGGCCGATGAAATATCCCCCGGCCTCGACGCGCTCAAGGGATGGGGCGGCGCGCTTTTGCGGGAGAAGATCGTCGCTGCATCCTCGCGAGACGGACTCGTGATCGTGGCCGACGAGTCGAAGCTGGTCGAAGCCGTCGGCAAAGGCCCGCTCCCGGTCGAGGTCGAGCCGTTCGGGTGGGAGGCGACGCTGGAGGCGCTGGCGTCCCTCGGCTGCGAGCCGGAGCTTCGGCTCGCTGGAACGGAACCTTTCGTCACCGACGGCGGACATTACACGGCGGACTGCATGTTCCCGTACATTCCGGACCCCGAAGCACTCGAAGCTGAGATAAAACTCATCCCCGGCGCTTTGGAATGCGGACTGTTCGTCGGACTCGCTCGGGCGGCGTTCGTGGCCCGCGAGGACGGGGTCGAGGTGATGGAATAAGGTGGACGAGAGGAGGTAGCCGATGCGCGCTCTTATCTTCGATCTCGACGGTACGCTCGTGGACACCGTGTACGCTCACATCTTCGCCTGGCGGAAAGCATTCGGCGAGGCCGGGATGGAGATCGACGGCTGGCGGATACACCGCCGGATCGGGATGAGCGGCGGACTGTTCACCCGCGCGGTCGCCAGGGAACTCGGCCGGGCGCTCACTCCCGAGGAGGCCGAGACTTTGCAAAGCCGCCACGGAGAGGTATACCGCGAGTTCCTCCCCGCGCCGCGTCCTCTTCCGGGAGCGGTGGAGTTGCTCGAATTTCTGCGCGAGTCGGACATCATTCACGGGATCGCCACCTCCGGTCGGAGGCCGGAGATAGACGCCTCCCTCGACGCGCTCGGCGTCGGCGGCGAGACGGTCGTGATCGAGCGCGGCGAGGTCGCTCGCGCCAAGCCCGAGCCGGACCTTTTCCTGGCGTGCCGGGAGCGGCTCGGCGTTTTCGCCGAGGACTGCTACGTGGCGGGCGACGCGGTCTGGGACCTGCTCGCCGCGCGGCGGGCTCGGATGTTGAGCGTCGGGCTTCTCAGCGGCGGCTACGGCGAGGACGAACTGATCCGGGCCGGCGCCCTGCGAGTCTGCCGCGACCCCGCCGACCTCCACCAGTCGCTCGACGAACTCGGTGTCCTGCCGTAGCGCGAACCCTCACTTCGCGGCTTTGCGAGCCGCCTCGATGATCTTCCGCATCTCGGTCGAGGGATCTCCTCTGTAGACTGCGGAGCCGGCGACGAGCACCTGCGCGCCGGCCTCGACCATGAGTGGCGCGGTCTCTTCGGTGATGCCGCCGTCCACCTCGATGGGTGCGTCGGTCATCTCCTTGATCCTCCGCACCTTGTTCGTCATCTCCGGGATAAAGGACTGGCCGCCGAAGCCGGGGTTGACGCTCATGACGAGCACGAAGTCGGTGTGCGGGAGGATCCACTCGACTTGCTCAGGCGGGGTGGCCGGATTGAGAACGACTCCGGCCTCGCAGCCGGCCTCGCGGATTCCGGCCAGAGTCCGGTGCAAATGCGCCACCGCCTCCACGTGGACCGAGATGCTCACGACTCCGGCCTCCGCGAACGGGGCGATTAAGTTGTCCGGGTTGTCCATCATGAGGTGGACGTCCACGGGGAGGTCGGTGGCGCGGGCGAGCGACGCCGCGACCGGCGGGCCGATGGTCAGGTTGGGGACGAAATGGTTGTCCATGACGTCGAAGTGGACCAGCTCGGCTCCGCCATCGCGGGCGCGGGCCACTTCCTCGGCCAGGCGCGCGAAATCCGCCGAAAGGATGGACGGCGCGCCCACGATCCTCCCACCAAGCGTACCGAAGAATGCCAAGCTCCGTCCCTCCCCGTACTCTCGAATCGCAACGGTGGTATTCTACCGTCTCGAATGCGCCTTTTATCCTGGACAACGCTCTGAAGTTCGCCGCGCCGGAGACGGACGGACGTATGAACTTGCAGTACCTGACTTTCCAGGAAGCTCTCGTGGCTGTGAGAAAAGCGCGAGGCGCTACCGCCTTCTCCGGCGCCGGCCGACGCGCTGGTAGGAAGACCGGTGAAGCTCTTCGGGAATCTTCGCCGCGACCGAACCGGACTGGGCGAGGACGGCGCTGGGTGGACTCTCTCCGCGACATCCGGCGTACGCTTGTATTCCCACCTTACGTGAACAACGGCTTGCCTGTGCGGGTTTTGCGGACGTGGCGGCACGCGAGACAACCGGTCGATCTCCCTGACGAGGAAGAGGTCCCTGGTTCGAGTCCAGGCAGGCCCACTTTTTACGCCCGCTCCACTTTCGGTATTCTGGAGTCATCGAACTCCCCGATCCGCTCTCGCCCGAGCTTTTCGATCTCTTCGAGGCATCCTTCGCTCTCCCGGACGAGCTTTGAGACATCGACTCCCAGCGTCTCGGGCTCGAAATCCTTGAGGCGTTGGATGCCGTTTCTGAGGAGTCCAGTCGCGCCTTTCCAGTTGCCGTTTCGCTGGTGGTGGAAGCCGACGCCGACCTGGAGGATGCCCTGATACAGGTAGCGGACTTGGCGCGTCTCCTCTCTCCAGGCGTCTTCGAGGTCTTCGTGACACTCGTAGAACTCGCCCCGGTTGAACTTCTCGATGCCTTCGAGGACGAGGGGCGGCAACTTTTCTTCTCTCTCGTTCAGTGGCAGCCGCAGCCTCCGCCGCAGCATCCGCCACCGACGGCTCCCCGCGCCATCCGGGCGTCCATCATCGGGTTCGTGGCGGTCGCCGCCGCGCCGGAACCTATGGAGACGAAGTTCGAAACCACGCGCATCGAAGACTCCGAGCCGCACTCCGGACATGCCGCCGGGTCATCGGCCGCGCTCATCGGACGCATCAGGTCAAACTTGTCTTCGCAATCAGAGCATTTGTATTCGTAGAGAGCCACAGCGCCCACCTCTCATCAGCTTGATTTCCGGCATATTGTACCGCGAGGCGATCCTCCACGCCCGTTGAACAAACCACCCGCGGCGCGTAAACTCTCCGTGCTTCAGCGGGCCCGTAGCTCAGTCGGGAGAGCGCCGCCTTTGCACGGCGGAGGTCAGGAGTTCGAATCTCCTCGGGTCCACACTATTTTTGTGCGGCTTTGCAGGTAAAAGATGAGCCATAAGAAAAAGCCTCGGAAGGACTCCGGGGCTTTTTGACACCAACCGGCGCGAACACGTCTATGACAGCGTGTCTTCCATCGCCTTCGCTGCTTGGCTTCCCATGCCGGGTATGACGTGGCTGTAGGTATCGAGGGTTATGGCTACGCTGGCGTGTCCGAGCAATTCTTGCACGTATTTGGGTGGACGTTTCGGGAGAGGAGCAGGGTCGCGCAGGTGTGGCGGAGGTCGTGGAAGCGGATGCTCGGAAGACCCGCCCTCTCGAGGAGCGGGATGAAGGAGCGTTGTCGCAGGTTGGAGGGGTTTATGGGCGCGCCCGTGTCCGTGGTGAAGACGAGTCCTCTGTCATCGTATTGATCGCCGAGCATCTCTATTTCGAGGAGCTGGCGATCCAGATGTTCTTTGAGAATTCGCGTGGCTTGCCAGGTCAGGTGGATGGAGCGGCGGCTCTTCTTCGTCTTCGGCTCCCCGATGGAGAAGCGTCCGCCGTTGCGGGTGAGGGTGCGCTTGACTCTGACCACGGCGTTTTCGAGGTCGAAGTCCTCCCATTTGAGCGCGAGGAGTTCTCCCTGTCTCATTCCGGTGGTTACGGCGAGGATGTATAGCGCCTCGAATCGATCTCCGCTCGCCGCTTCCAGCAGAACGCGCGACTCATCCGGCGATAATGGGCGCATTTCAGCATTTCAGCGAGTCAGCTTGTCAGCAAAAACAAAAAATCTCACAAGCTGAGATGCTGACGAGCGCGAAGCACGCGCGGTTTGCGGAAGCTCGATGCTCCCGCAAACCGCTATGAGAGCGGCTGTTAC
>JBOHBL010000593.1:0-1241 GCA_050698295.1 Rubrobacteraceae bacterium
GACGCCGCCCGGCGCGGGAAGGTCGCCAGCGTCATCCCGGCCCGCCTCCTCGAGCAGGGCGCCGGCCGCCTCGAGCGCCTCGTCGGTGAGGGCCGCGAGGCGCTCGGCGAAGTTCGCCCGCGCGTCCACGCCGGGAGCCTCTTCTCCGAAGTCGTCCGCCTCCGCGTCCATCGCCCGGATCAGGTCCACACCGGCCATGAGATCTTCGAGTCGTTGTTGTCCTGGCTCTCCCATGGAGACGAGTCCGTCCACGAAGGCGTCGAAGTCCACCGTCATGGCGCGCCGGGGCTGCTCGGGATCGCAGAGATTGTGGGTATGTCTCGTGTGAACGGCAGCCACCGGGACGCCTCCTTCCTGTTCGCGGTGGAGCGCCGCGCCGAACCTCAAGACGACGCTTCGTTCTTGAGGGGGTCGGCCATGGGCATGACCAGGCACTTCAGCGAATATCGCGAGGCTTCGCTTGCGTGATCCGCCTCATGAACCTGGCTGCCCGCGGCCTCCCGGGCCGGCTTCAGGACCGCGGGCCTCAGAGGAGCCTTCATGCGGAACACGACGCCGCCGGAACCGCCGCCGGCGTCGGCGCAGCTCTTCACCGCGTCGATCAGGTAGGACGGGTTGAAGAGGATCTCGAAGCTTTCGTCGTCCTCGCCGCGCCGCTTCGCATGCTCGCCTCCGACCGTCTGGGCGGGACGCTCGCCGCTTACATCGGCGGGGTCGGCGGCCTTCGCCCGGAGGCTCTCCACCGCGGAGCCCACGGCCTCGCTCTCCACCGAGACGGTGAGGAGATCGTCCGTCGCGCTGAAGGCGAGCCTCGCCGGCGCCGGCGTCCTCCTCCAGCATGTCGAAGAGGCTCCGGGTGGCGAGCGAAGCGGGCTTTGCTTGAGTTGGCGGCTCGAGGCCCGGCCCGGTCGGAGTCGTCAAAGCGGAGGGACGCGCGAGCGCGGCGACCCGACTTCCACGCGGCCTCCACCTCGGCTTCCGGAACCTCGTCGCCGAGGGCGCGGATGCCGCGGGCGACCATGTCCCTGAGCACCCGGTTCCAGTCCGTGGGCTTCTCGGGCTGCACCTTGAGCTCGCCGTCGAACGCCAGATCCGACGCGCCTCCCTTGTCGGACAGAAGCTCCCACTTCCGCTCGGCCAGGGAGCCTTTCGGGATCACGACGTACACCGAGACCGGCCTCGTGGACGTGAGCCGGTGGACGCGGGCGATGAACTGGTCGAGGGCCATGTACGAATACGGC
>JBOHBL010000594.1:0-2154 GCA_050698295.1 Rubrobacteraceae bacterium
GCCCGGCACGCTCCCTTGAAATCCAGTTCCCGCGCGCCGAGCTTCCGAGCCACTTCCGTGTCCACGTCCTTGAGATGGACGTGGTTCACCCTCTCCGCCGCCTGCTCGGCGACCTCGATGGGGTCGCTGCCCCCGTTCACGAGGTGTCCGGTGTCGAGGCACAGTCCCACCTCGGAGCCTTCGAGGAAGCGCCAGAGTTGTTCGTCGGTCTCGATCACGGTCCCGTAGTGGGAGTGGAGCGTGAGGGCGAGTCCGTGCCGCTCGCATATCTCCTCCGCCCGGTCGAGGTTCTCGAAGAACTCCTTCCACGCCGCCCCGTCCATCTCGACGACCTCCTCGTAACTCTCCGATCCGGTGGCCGCGGCGAGAACCAACGTGTCCGCCCCGGCGGTCGAGAAGAACTTCGCCCGCTTCTCGACGAGCTCGAGTCCCACCTCGCGCGCCTTCGGGTCGTGCAAAACGGTGGGCACGAATCCTCCGACGAGTCCGAGGCCGTGTTCGGCGAGGATGGACCTCACCTCGTCGGGATCGGGGGGCAAATACACCTCCGGCCCCGCCTCCATCGCCGTCAGGCCGACGGAAGCGGCTTCGCGGAGCAGCCTGTCCGGGGGCATCTGGTAGCCCCAGTCCGGAATCTCGATGACCCCCCACGATATGGGAGCGCCCGCCACTCGCGGCTCGCGGCTCATTTGCCAACCTCCACGCCCCGGCTGTACAACGCCGGCGGTTCGAGCTTCGCCACTTTCTGTGGAGCGCCCGAGCGCAGCGAGGCGAGGCACGCGTCGGCGACGACGAGCGAGGCGTATCCGTCCCACGCATCCGGGCCGGTCGGTCCCCCGTTGCGGAGAGACTCAACCCATTGCTGAGCCTCGATCACGTACGCCGTGTGGAACCTGTCGAGCCAGCCGTCCTCAATCCGTTGGGAGGCCGAGAGGTTCCGGCGCACGACCGCCCCGGAAGGAGGCGGAGTTGTGACGACGCCCTCCTCGCCGACGATCTCCACGCCGACCTCGTAGCCGTAGCCCGCGACGACGTTCGTCTCGATGGAGCCCATGCGTCCGCCGGTGGTGGAGAACTGGATCATCTGCACGTCCCACACGTCCGCCCCGAGCTTCGGCGCGGTGTTCATCCCCCGGACGAAGACCTCCTCGATCTCCTCCCCGATAAACCACCGGGCCGAGTCAATGTCGTGAATAGTGGCGTTTACAACGACCCACTCCGAACTGATGCTGTGCGGGATGTCCGCGTTCCTGTGCCACCCCTTGAAAACCACCGGCTCCCCCACGGCCCCGGACTCGACCGCCTCCTTCGCCGCGACGTGCCGCGGATCATAGCGGCGCATAAAACCGACCTGCACGAGCTTCCTGCCCAACTCGACCTCCGCCTCGACTACCTCGCGCGCGGCCCCGGCGCTGTCCGCCAGCGGCTTCTCGCAGAGAACCGGCTTCTCGTTTTTCAAGCATTCGAGTACCAGCGGAGCGTGGGTCGGGTCGGGCGAGGCGATCACCACCGCCTCGACGCGCTCGTCCCGTATAAGCTCCGCCCCGTCCTCGAAGACGGCGGCGGAACCGTACTCCTCGGCGATCCCGCCGGCCCGCTCGGTGTCCACGTCGGAGACGGCGGCCAGCTTTGCCCCCGCGACCCTGGCGTGAAGGTTCTCGGCGTGCATGCCTCCCATCCCCCCCGTCCCGATGACTCCGACGGCTATCGAATTCCCACTCAACTCACATCACCCCTCGTTGGTTTGCCTTCCCGCCCGGCCCCCTCGCACAGCCCCCGTGTGAAGGGTTCCATCCTTCCAAGTTCAAGCGCCATACTCGTCTTTCCCTACTCCCCACTCCCTACTCCCTACTCCCTGTATTCAGTGGATCCCCTGTCCGGCCAGCTCGATGATCTCCCCGGCGTTCTCGTCGGTGATGAATGCCGGGCCGGTCGGAGCGGCGGCCACCGGGGCGAGCCTGTACTGGATATGGGTGACCAGCGAGAGGATCGAAAGGTACGTCTGCAAGAACATCTGCTGGTCGATGGCGAAGAGGACGTTCCCATCCCTCACGGCTTCGAGCACCGGCCGCGAGATGTCGAAGGTCGCAAGCACGATGTCCTGCCTATCGGCCGCCTCGACCGCCCGCAGCGCCTGCTCGGCGACGCCGGGTC
>JBOHBL010000595.1:0-2207 GCA_050698295.1 Rubrobacteraceae bacterium
GCCTGTGATCCCGGACAATTCGGCCCGATGCGAGTAAAGTGCCTCTTCAGCATCGAGCAGGTGGACGAGGCGGCCTGGCGAGGGCTGGAGCCGCCGGATTTTCCGTTTTTCGATTTCGAGTTCCTGCGCGCGCTGGAACGTTCGGGCAGCGTCGGTCCCGGCAGCGGATGGTCGCCCGTCTACCTCGTTTGCGAGGACGGAGAACTTTTGACCGGCGCGATGTGCGTGTACCTGAAAACGGATAGTTACGGCGAGTACATCTTCGACTGGGAGTGGGCTCACGCCTACCACGAACACGGACTCTCGTACTACCCGAAACTCGTCGCCGCCGCGCCGTTCACGCCCGCCACGGGGCCCAAGCTCCTCCTGCGCCCCGGCGCCGACCGTGTACGGGTGGCCGCCGCTCTGCTCGACGCGGCGCGCAAGCTCGGCGACGAATACCGCGTCAGTTCTTCTCACGCTCTATTCCTTCCCCAAAGCGAAGTCTCCGAGTTCGAGGAGCGCGGCTTCGCCATCCGGCATTCGATGCAGTTCCACTGGCGCAACCGCGGATACGAGGCGTTCCCGGATTATCTCGACGCGCTCCGGAGCAAGCGTCGGCGCCAGATCTCCCGCGAGCGGCGCCAGCTCGACGGGGATCTGCGAATAGAGCGTTTGAGCGGAGGCAAGCTGGCTCCCGAACACGCGACCGCCATGTACGACTTCTATCTCGCCACCTCAGACAGGAAATGGGGCATGCCCTACCTCAACGAAACCTTTTTCGACGAAGTCTTCCAGACGATGAAAGACCGCATCCTGCTCGTCCTGGCGAGCGATGGAATGGGGAGAGCCATAGCCGGCGCTGTCAACTTCTTCAAAGGCGGCACGCTTTACGGACGTTACTGGGGGGCGGCGGAGGAACGCCGAAACCTGCACTTCGAGCTTTGCTACTACCAGGCCATAGAGTTCGCCATCGAGCAAAAACTCGCGCTCTTCGAGGCCGGCGCCCAGGGAGAGCACAAGCTCGCGCGGGGCTTTTCGCCCTCCGTGACCTACAGCGCCCACGACATACGCCACCCGGCATTCAAAAGAGCCATCGAACGATACCTGGAAGAAGAGAGGGCCTTGATCTCCAGCACGGTAGCGGCGTACAAACATCATGATCCGTACAAACGTTGACGCTGTCGCAGCAACGCCGGGAGGGAGAGAGAATGCGCCTGATCACACCCGACGAGGACTACATAAGGTCGCGGTGGTGGACGGAGACGGGCGATACTCGCACGGACAGCTCCGCGAACTGGTCGAGAGGCTGGCGGGGGGCTGCGGCGTCGGGGAGGAGGATGTCGTCTCGTTCCAGTTGCCCAAAACTGGGTCGAGGCGGCGGCCATGCTCGGAGCCGTTAGCGACCCGATCATGCCCATCTACCGCTCCAGCGAGGTGTGGTACATACCCGGCCAATCCGGCGCGAAGGTTCTGTTCATCCCATTCAGCGTGAGGGAGGTCGAGGATCTCTTCCACGTCCACCCGAAGGTCTCCGAGGTGGCTGTCGTCGCCATGTCGGACGATAGGATCGCCAAACAGAAGCTCCCTGAGCGACTGGAGGTCGTCGAGGAGATGCGTAGAGAAGCTCCGTTGCGACATGTACGACAACGCTCTCGTACCCGTCGCCCTCGCCAACAAGCTGGTATCTCTCGCCAACCACCCCAGCTCCAGGATCCTCCAGAAATTCGCGGCCGACGCCCTCCTTCGCTAAATCGCAGACCTGAGCAGCTACCGATCTTTGATTCATAGCGCCGCACACCCACCCCGGGCTGTGCTACCTCGGTGGAGGGAAGAGGCGAAACTTTGCGAGACGGGCCGCAAGCCTTCGGCTCCCGTCCCTGAGCAAATCTCCACAGATAGCTTGACTCCGAGATACGGCCAGCTACCGCTCGCCGCCCGACGGCGAAACTCCTGCTGGCGGCCCACCGGGGCGAGACCGCCCCCGTGCGCCTGAACGAAATCCTCCGATCGGCGAAACGTTGAAACGCGGGGAGCGCCGGCTTGCCGCGAGCTACAAACTACATCACGCCCATCGCGCCACAGCGTAACGTCCTCCTCTCTGCGCGCAAGGCGCCCGAAAGCTCGGCCAGGCGAAGCCAGGCCGTCCTCCGGGGTTCGCTCCGCTGCGCCACGCGAAAACCTTTCGGGACCCGCCGTCGCGGAGGCCGCTTTGTATCGTCCTGCAC
>JBOHBL010000596.1:0-1902 GCA_050698295.1 Rubrobacteraceae bacterium
CGCCCGCGCCGCCACGCCTTCATCCTCGATCAATACGCCGAACGACTGCGCCAGCCTGCGGGTGACATCCCCGATGAGCGGGAAGCTCACCTTCCCGAGCCCGTGCTCGACCCAGGCACGGTGCACATGGACCGAATCGACACTCGCACCGAGGACCGCCGCATCGGCCTCGCGAAACCTCTGGGCGAACGCCTCGTAGCCGCGGATCTCGGTCGGGCAGACGAAGGTGAAGTCCTTGGGATAAAAGAACAAGACCGCAAAGCGGCCCAGCGGCGAGCCGAGCCGCAGGCGCTCGAAGCGTCCATCCGGCATGAAGGCCTCGACCTCCAAGTCCGGTGTCGGGTTTCCGATCATCAACATGGTCGTGTCTCCTTGGGCTTTTTAGTTGGGTTCAATGACGAATGTCCTGGCAGCTCGGGACCCCGGTAAGAGACCGAGACCTTGAAATTCCGCCCCGCCTCATCGATGAGCGAGAGGTGGCGGCGGTACGCCTTGCCGCTCAGGTTCTCGATCCCGAAATCGACCCGGAGGCCCGAATAGCCCGCCCCCGCCGGCAACCAGCTCGCATAGAGATCGCAAACTCCATAGCCCGGGGTCACGGGTACGCCCGCCGGCACCTGGTCCTGGCGTTTGACGAGACGTCCGCGCCCGGTGAAGACGAGGCCAAGCTCGGGTAGGCGCAGGCCGAGCGTCGCCACCAGCTTGTCCGGGGAGGCGGACGTGAGTGGCTCGCTCGTCGTTGCATCCCTGCCCCGCGTCTCCGAATAGCTCATGGCCGCGAAGAAGCGGGATGCGTCGTACCCAAGCTCGGTCTCGAAACCGTTGAGCTCGGCATCCTGAATATTGTCGGGGCGGGTCGTCCCCGCGATCATATCCACCTCGAGATCGATGAAGTCGCGGGCTTCGGTATCGAAATAGGCGGCTTCGAGCCGCAGCCGGTCGCCCTCGATCAAGAGATCGTCGAAACGCGCGCGCAGTCCGCTTTCCAAGGTGCTCGTAGTCTCGGGCTTCAAGTCCGGATTGGGGACGAAGAAGTTGTCGGGAAAGACGCCTGGGATACCGCGGAAATGCAAGCCCTCGGCGAACACCTCGGTGAGGTTCGGGGCCCGAAACGCCTCCGCATAACTGCCCCAGATCGTGAGCCACGCCGCGGTCCGGAAGAGCAAGCCTACCTTGGGCGACACCTCACTCGCGCTGCTTTCGCCAAGGCTGGCGGCATCGAGTGAGTAATGGTCGTAGCGAAAGCCGGGGATCACCGAAAGCCGTTTGGCCAGGGTGATCTCGTCCTCCAGATAGAAGCCGTAGATGTCGTCGTTGGCATCGGGGAAGGAGCTGCGCGGGCCGCCGTTCAGCGTCGCCTCCTGCGCGTCGTGGTAGTACTCGACCCCGTAGGTGAAGGCCTGGCTTGCGTGCGCGAGATCCCAGCGCGTGGTATTGCGGAGATCGAAGCCGGTGGTGTCGAAATCGGTGGTTGTCTCAGTGCCGCTCTCGCGATCGAGCTCTTCCGCCAATTCCGTGCGGTAGGCCACGAGGTCGACTTGCGCCCAGTGGTTCTTCGGGTCTTCATAGCGGTAGCCCACGGTGTAGGTGTTACGCTTGATGTCGGTGTCGGCGACCTCGTTGATGGGGCTGTCGAGTGACTGGGGGTTGGCCGGGAAATCCCCCTGGGTATCGAAGATGTCGATCGAGGCCAGCACTCGATGGTGCTCGCCGAAGCGCCAGGTAACCTTTCCGAGACCGGAAACCGATTCCTCCGCGGAATCCTTCAGGGTGTCGCCGTTGCCGAGCTCGAGATCGCTCGAATCTCGGTAGCTCACGTTGCCGAGGTACTCGAAGCCCTCGCCGATGCGCCCGTAGGCGGCGACGCTGCCGAGCCATTCGTCGTTCACGTCCTGGAACCCG
>JBOHBL010000597.1:0-15749 GCA_050698295.1 Rubrobacteraceae bacterium
CTCATGAACATGGCCGGCGACAAACCCTTATACGACCCGAGAGCCGCCCGCTTCTTCCCCTCCAAACTCCCCGAAGACGTGCTCGCGACCGGCGGCGTCGCGGGCGACGGCTCCCTCGAAGAGCTCATCGAACACGCTCGCGCCACGGGCAAAAAAGCCGCTCGCCGCAAACCGGGCGACGGATCATTCTCCATACCGAAACTACCTGTTCGCGGGCATCCCGAGCTTTTCCAGGGGCGGACGCGCGGCTTCGTGGACTTCTCGGAGGACGTGTCATCGAAGGACATCGTGATGGCGGCGAAGGAAGGTTACGAGTCGGTGGAGCTGGCGAAACGCTACACCACGGCGACGATGGGTCCGGCGCAGGGCAAGCTGGAGACGGTCAACGCGGTGGCGGTTTTGGCGAAGGCGACCGGGAGGACCATCGAGGAGACCGGGACCACGGTGTGGCGTCCGCCGTACGCTCCGGTCTCGCTCGGCGCGCTCGCCGGTCGCAACTTCGAGCCGGTCAGGTACTCTCCGATGCGGAGTTGGCACGAGCGGCATGGGGCGACGCCGCTCGTGGCGGGGGCTTGGATCCGGCCCGAACACTACGGAGACCCCGCCTCCGAAGTCCGCAACGTCCGAAAAAACGTCGGCCTCATAGACGTGACCCCTCTCGGAAAGCTCGACCTCCGCGGCCCGGACGTTCCAAAGTTGCTCGAGACGCTATATACCAACCGCTGGGCCAACCTCGAAGTCGGCAAGGTCCGATACGGCATGATGTGCGCCGAGGACGGCGTGATCCTCGACGACGGCGTCACCGGCCGCCTCGCCCCCGAACGCTACCTGACGACGACGACATCTTCCGGCGCGGCAAACGTGCTGGAGTGGATCGAGGGCTGGCTCCAGACCGAGCATCCCGAATGGAAAGTCCACGTAACCCCGGTCACCGACGCCTACGCCTCGATCAACGTCGCCGGACCAAAATCCCGCGAACTGCTCTCACGGGTCGTCGAAAACGTGGATCTTTCCAGCGAATCATTCCCTTACATGAACGTCCGCGCCGGAAGGGTCGCCGGGGTGGAAGGCTGCTTCATGTGGCGCATCGGGTTCACCGGGGAACTCGGCTACGAGGTCCACGTCCCGGCGGCTTACGGGCTTCATGTCTGGGAGACGCTCGTGGAGATCGGCGCGGATCTGGGAGTGAAACCGTTCGGCGTCGAGGCGCAGCGCATCATGCGTCTGGAGAAGGGACACTTCATAGTCGGCCAGGACACCGACGCCCTCACTCAGGGGTTCGGGGCCGGCGTCTCCCCGCTCATCAAACTCGACAAAGGGGACTTCGCGGGCAAGCCGGAGTTGCTCCGGCAGAGCGGACGCGACGACTACCCGAGGCTCGTCGCCCTCCAGCCCCATGACGGCTCGGTGGTCCCAACCGAAGGAAGCCAGATCGTGGTCGGCCAAAAGACCATCGTCGGGAGGATCACCTCCAGCCGCTTCTCCCCCACTCTGAAACGCTCGATCTGCCTCGGCTTCGTCGCCCCACACTTCGCCGACCCCGACACGAGCGTGACGATCCTCCTCCCGAACGGCGAACGCATCACCGCCCGCGTCATGGAGCATCACGCCCACTTCGACCCGGAAGGAAGGCGAGCCCGTGGCTGAATTTCACCCCGTCGCGAGAAGTCCCATCTCCCCCGCTCCACCGACGACCGTCGTGGACGGCTGGGAGGTGGGCGCGCGCCGGAGCGGCGCGAACCTCTGCATCACCGACTGCGCCCCGCTCTCGAAAATACTCGTCCGGGCGGACGAAGACGGCGCGGTTTCCCACACGCTCGGGGTCCCTTTCGGACGCGCCGTCCGCGACGAGAACGGCATTCTCGTCATCGGCTTCGGCCCCGGAGAGTGGATGCTGATCGGCCCGCCCGGAACGGCGGCGGAGATATCGGCGCGGGTCGAAGCGATGGAGGGCGGTGACCCGGCGAGCGTCGTGGACCTCACGCACGGGCGCGCCATGATCCAGCTCACCGGCGAGAGGAGCGCGGAGCTTCTGGCGAAAGTGTGCGCCATAAACCTCTCCGACGAAGCAATACCCGACGGCGGCGCCTTCCGAAGCTCCGTCGCGAAGCTCGCGTCCGGCGTGGCTCGCGACGACCGGGACGGCGAGCGTTCGTACCTCATTCATTGCGAGCGATCCTATGGACAATACCTCTTCGACTCGCTGCTCGACGCCGGAGAAGAATTCGGCATCGAAATCGACGGTTTCCCAACAACAAAAGGAAGATGATGTATTCGACCAAACTCCCCTCCGACCTCGACATAGCGCAGCGAGCGAGCCTGAAACCACTCCCCGACATCGCCAGGGAGATGGGCATAGACCCCCGCCTCCTCGAACCCTACGGCAGCGACGTCGCCAAGATCAAACTCGAAGCCATCGAGCAACTGAAGGACCGCCCGAAGGCGAAATACGTCGTCGTCTCCGCCATAACCCCGACCCCGCTCGGAGAGGGCAAAACCACCTCGACGGTCGGCCTCGGACAGGCTTTCAAGCATATCGGCAAGAAGGCGACCGTCGCCGTGCGCCAACCCGCCATGGGTCCGACCTTCGGCATAAAGGGCGGAGCGGCGGGAGGCGGATACTCCCAGGTCGTGCCGATGGAGATGTTGAATTTGCATTTGACGGGAGACACCCACGCCGTCACCTCCGCCCACAACCTCCTCGCCGCGATGCTCGACAACCACGTCCATCACTCCGACGATTTCTTCCACGTCGATCGCCACAGCGTGACGTGGAGGCGCGTGCTTGACGTGAACGACCGGGCTTTGAGGGACATCGTGATCGGCCTCGGAGGACGAGCCGACGGAGTGCCGCGCGAGACGGGCTTCGACATAACGGCGGCCTCGGAGGTGATGGCGATATTGGCTCTTTCGACCTCGCTACAAGACATGCGCGAGCGTCTCGGGCGCATCGTCGTCGGCTACACCACCGAAGGCGAGCCGCTCACCGCCGAGGACCTCCGGGCAGCCGGAGCGATGACGGTGATGATGCGCGAGGCGATAAAGCCGAACCTCATGCAGACTCTGGAGAACACCCCCGCCCTCGTACACGCCGGTCCGTTCGGCAATATCGCGACGGGCAATTCCTCGATAGTGGCGGACCTCATCGGCATCCGCGGAGGGGACTTCCTCATAACCGAGGCCGGCTTCGGCGCGGACATGGGCGCCGAACGCTTCTTCAACATAAAGTGCCGCAACTCCGGCCTAAAAGCCGACGCCGCCGTGCTGGTCGCCACGGTTCGCGCTTTGAAAGCTCACTCCGGTCGTTTCGAGATAGTTGCGGGAAAACCCCTCCCGTCCGAGCTTCTGGAAGAGAACCCGGACGATGTCCTCGCCGGAGCGGACAACCTCCGCAAGCAGATCGAGAACATAAGGCTCCACGGCGTCTCCCCGGTCGTCGCCATAAACGCCTTCCCGACCGACCACGCCTCCGAGCACGAGGCGATACGCGAGGTCGCCGAGGGCATGGGCGCGCGAGTGGCGGTATCCAGCCACTTCTCCGGGGGCGGCGCGGGAGCGGTCGAACTCGCCGAAGCCGTCGCCGAAGCCGCCGAGGAGCCGAACGACTTCCGCTTCCTCTACCCCGAAAACGCGAGCTTGAAGGAGAAGATCGAGACGATAGCAACTAAGGTGTATGGGGCGGAGAGAGTCGAGTACGGCCTCCTCGCCTCGCGCCAGATCGACTCATACGAGAGGAACGGATTCGGCAACCTCCCCGTGTGCATGGCGAAGACGCACCTTTCTATTTCTTCCGACCCGTCACTCCTCGGCGCGCCAAGAGGCTGGACGCTTCCCGTTAGGCAAGTGCGAGCCTCCGTCGGGGCGGGCTTCATCTACCCGATCTGCGGCGACATGCGGACGATGCCGGGGCTCTCCTCATCCCCCGCCGCCGAGCGCATCGACATAGGCGAGAACGGAGAGATAGTCGGACTGTCGTGAACCACAACATTGGAGCATGAGATGCGGTTACCTGAAAGAGTCGGCTACGTCATAGTCGGGGCCGGCATTCACGGCCTCAGCACGGCCTGGCATCTGGCGAAGGAGTTGAAAGCGAGGGGGCGCGGCTCCGGCGAGGACATCATCGTCTTGGACAAGACCTCGGTCGGAGCGGGGGCGAGCGGCATCGCCTGCGGCGTCGTGCGGAACTTCTACTACCAGCCCGCGATGGGCGAGGTGATGCGGGTGAGCGTCGAGGTCTGGGAGGAGAACGCCGAAGCCCTCCACTACCGTCCCGTCGGCTACGTCGCGGTGGCGCCGGAGACGCAGGCCGCCGACATCGAGGCTATTTACGAGCGCCACGTCGCGAGCGGCTACCGCGCCTCCCTCGTCCGGGGCGAACGCAAGGTCTTTGACCACATGCGCTCCCTTTTTCCTGACTGGAAAGCGCGCGGGCTGACGGCGCTGTTGCACGAGCATCAGGGCGGCTTCGCCTTCAACACCGAGTCGGTGGAAGGGCTGGAGATGAAAGCCCGGTCAGAGGGAGTCCACGTCTTCAGCGGGGTCGAGGTGACCGGCTTCGACATCGAGGCCGGCGAAGTCAAAGCAGTTCGCACGAACCGGGGCGACATAAGCGCCGATCGCGTCGTCGTGGCGGTGGGACCCTGGATCGAACACCTCTGGGCCATGCTCGGCCTGCCGGAGAAGGTGGGAGTCCGCGACGGCGGAGTCCACGAAGACCTTCCCATGTGGACTTACTGGCGATTGGAGGAAGGTGAGATCCGGTTCCCCCCCGAGGAGTACGTCACGGCGGATGGCTCCACGCCACCCGTCATCCACGTCGATTCGGAGGAGCCTCTCCGCTCGGATCGTAACGGCTCCCTGATAACGGACGAACCGTGGGGGATCTACTTCAAGCAGGACCGCCGGGGCGTGCAGGGCGGAGGTGTTCCGGAGGCCATCGGGACGCAGGCGAAGGTGGACCCGTACGGGCCGGCGAGCCCGCACTACACCGTGGGAGACGACTTCGTGGATTACTGGACGGCCGGGCTGGCCCACTGCATGGAACGCTTCGAGGGGCGCGGCTCCACCTACCACCACGCGCCGAGCGGCGGAATCGGGGCGTTCACCGTGGACAGCTTCCCGGTCTTCGACCACATGCTCGAGAACGTCTACGTCATCGCCGATTCCAACCACGGCTACAAAATGATCGGGGTGGGCAGGGAAGTCGCAAAGGTCCTGATGGGCGAGAAAAGCTCCGTCCTTTATCCCTTCCGCTTCTCCCGCTACGCGGAGGGAGAGATGCATCCGGTATCGAGCAGTCCCTTCCCCTGGAGCTAGGAGAAGAGCCGCGCCGTCTCCACGCTCCCCGATACCGTCAACCGCGTGAGCCGCTGCCGAAGACCCACTCGTATGAGATACTTGTTTAAATGGTGGGAGCCAGAGGCGCGAGCCTCGTGTAAGGTCGTAATGACGAGCATTCGTTCAAAACGGAGAGGATCTTTATGAGGTTGGGGAATGCGAACGCTCTGGGTTTGCTCGGGCTCATGGTCGTCCTGTCCGTGGTCGGCTGTGGCGGCGGTGGTCTCGGCGGTGGCGGCAACGTGGGAGGTGGGCAGGCCGGACAGAGGATCGACCTGTCGGGGTTGGAGATCGCCGTCGGCTCCAAAGAGTTCACCGAGCAGTTGATCCTCGGCGAGATCGCGCTCCAGGTCCTCGAAGCCCGCGGCGCGACGGTCGAGGACGAGACCGGCATCGTCGGGACGGAAGCGACGCGCGAGGCCCTGACTTCCGGCGACATCGACGCCTACTGGGAGTACACCGGCACGGGCCGGCTCGTTCACCTGAACCACGCAGAGCCGATAAGAAACCCGCAAGAGCAATACGAAGCCGTCGCCGAGGAAGACCTCTCCGGGAACGACATTCGATGGCTCGCGCCCGCGCCCGCAAACAACACCTACGCCATCGCCGTGCGGAGCGAGGCCGCGAGCGTCCTCGGCGTCACGAGCCTCTCGTCGCTGGCCGTGCTGACCGAGATATACCCGGAGACCGCGACGCTGTGCGCCGCCGAAGAGTTCCTCGAGCGCGACCTCGACGGCCTGCCGGGGATGGAGGAAGCCTACGACTTCGAGTTCCCGGACGAAAACATCGTCGAGATGGAGGAGGACGAAGTCTACGCCGCTGTGGACGAGGGCGAGCAATGCAACTTCGGCGAGGTCTTCCAGACCGACGGACGCATCAACGCGCTCGACCTCACGCTCCTCGAAGACGCCGAGGACTTCTTCCCCGCCTACAATCCCTCCCTCACCGTCCGCCGGGAAGTCATCGAAGAGAGTCCCCGCATCGCCGACGTCTTCGCCCCCGTCTCCGAAGAACTCGACAACGAGACCCTCCGCGAACTCTCCGCCGCCGTGGACGTGGACGGAGAATCCGAGGAGGACGTGGCGCGGCGGTTTTTGAGAGAGAACGGATTTTTGTAAGGGCGGTGAGTAGTGAATAGTGAGTGGAAAACACAATACTACTCACTATTCACTACTCCCTGCCTTTCACTTCGATGCGGCGAGGCTCGGCGGAAGCGCCGCCGCGAACGGTGACTTCGAGCATACCGTTATCGAACTCGGCGCTTATGGCGCTTTCGTCGATGCCCGAGGGCGTGGTGATGCTTCTTCTGAAGGCGCCGTAGTAGAGTTCCCTCACGTAGAAGCTTTCCTGTGTCTCGTCGTCCTCGCTCTGGCGTTTGCCCGAGGCGGTGAGCGTGTTGTTGGAGAACGTGATGTCTATGTCCTCCAGGCTTACGCCGGAGAGGGATAGCCGGATCACGAGGTCTCCTCCCCTCGCGAAGATGTCGGCGCTCGGAACCCAGGCGGTCGCGTGAGTCCTCCTCCGGCCCTCGTGTCCGGTCTCGTGTCCGGTCTTTCCGAGTTCCCGCATCCGGCTCATCTCGCTCGCCACGTCCACGAAACCCCGAAACGGGTTCGTCCACGCTTCGTTCATTACTCCTCCTTATGGGCTTTGTTCTCTCGCGGGGTTCGATGCTCGCTGTTCCGCGCTCACGGGGCGGTCGGGGGCAACGACTTCGTCCTGCTCGCTCTCTCTGCGATAGTCTTCTTGAAGGGTTTTATAGAGACCGTAGCACATGGGGACCATGAGGATGCCGAACGGGGTGGCTGCGAGTATCGCGCCGTTCGTGAGACCGTTGAGGGCGGTGGAGCCGCCGCCCCCGGCGATGAGCAGTACCGCCGCTATCGCGGCCATGATCGCCCCCCACGTCAGCTTGATCGCCGTCTTCGGGTTCAACGCTCCCCCAACGGACATGCTGCCCAAAACAACGGTCCCGGCATCCGCGCCGGCGACGAAGAAGATGTAGATGAGGAAGAGCGCCAGAAGCGACGTGAGCAATGCGAGCGGGTACGCGCCGAGGAACTCGAAGAGCGCGATGTGCGCGCCGTCGTTGGTGACCGCCTCGTTGATCTGGCCGTCCGTCTGATTGTCGAGCTGGATGCCCGCCGCTCCGAACACCGAGAACCACAACATGGAAAAGACGCTCGGACCGATCAAAACCCCGATGATGAACTCGCGGATCGTGCGTCCTCTGGAGATGCGCGCGATGAACGCGCCGACGTAGGGCGCCCAGGCGATCCAGGTCGCCCAGAAGAATATGGTCCAGCTCCCGAGCCACTCGGACTCCTCGGCGTCGAAGGCGCTCATCCCGAGGCTCTGCGGAATGAGGTTCGCCAGATAACCTCCGATCTCCTGCGTGAAAGCGTTTAGCTGCAAAAGCGTCGGCCCGACGATGAGGAAGTACACGAGCAGAACGAAGGCGAGGTACATGCTCGCCTGACTCAGAATGTTTATTCCCTTGTCTATGGGTGTCGAGGCCGAGAGCATGTAGGCGACCGCGGTGACGGCGATGATGATGAGGAGAGTCCCGATCCCGCTCGGAACGCCAAAGACCGAATTCAGCCCGGCGGCGATCTGGAGCGTGCCGAGCCCCAACGAAACGGCGACGCCGAACAAAGTGGCGAGGATGGCGATGATGTCTATGGCGTACCCGACGGGGCCGTCGACACGGTCGCCGATCAAGGGCCTGAATACCGTGCTGATCCTGAGCGACCCCATGCCCCGCCGGAAGCTGAAGTACGCCACGGCGAGACCCACGACGGCGTACATCGCCCACGGGTGAAGCGTCCAGTGGAAGAACGCGGTCTGCATGGCGAGACCCGCGGCCTCCGGGGTCCCGGCTTCAGCGCGTCCGAGGGGCGGGTCGTTGTAGTGGGCGACGGGCTCGGCGACGCCCCAGAAAACCAGCCCGATCCCCATCCCCGCCTGAAAGAGCATGGCGAACCACGCGAAGTTCCCGAACTCGGGCCGCTCGCCGGGCCTTCCGAGTGTGATCTTCCCGTACCTCGAAAAAGCGAGCCAGATGACGAAAACGAGGAAAAAAGTCGCTATGAGCATGTACACCCAACCAAGACCCGTGGTGATGCCACCCACCACAGCCGTGAGCGCGACGGTGAACGAGTCCGTGAAGAACGCGCCCCACAGCACGAACGCCGCCGAGATGGCGACCGTCACCCAGAACACCACCCCCAGCTTTTGAGCCTGCTCGCCGGGCGAGTCCGCTTGATCTCTCATGTCCGTCATCTGTGAGCCTTCCTTCCCACGACCTTCGCGCCGGGAGAAAACGATGGATCCAACCACCCCTTCCCGACGCATTTTAGAGGCTTGCCGAAAATATTTCACGCAGGGGTCGCGGAGCGAGTGTTCCGCCGCCGAAGCGGAGGAAAGTCGAGAGCAATTCCCACTCCCTACCTCCCGACTCCCTGTCCTGTTAGCATGCGGCTATGAGAATAGCTCTCGCGCAGGTGGACCCTGTACTCGGCGACGTTGATGCCAACATCGGGAAAACTGCGGAGGCCGTCCGGGAAGCGAAGTCTCTCGGGGCAGATCTCGTCGTCTTCCCCGAACTGAGCCTGACCGGGTACTCGCTCGGCCAGATGAGCGAAGAAGTCTCCCTCGACATCACCGAGGACGAGCGGATAAAGACTTTGCTCGACGATGCCGGCGACGTCTCCCTCCTCCTCTGCTTCCACGAGGACGACGGGAACGTGAGGACGTACAACAGCGCGGCGTACTTCGAGGACGGCTCGCTCGTCCATATACACCGGAAATTGTACTTGCCGACATACGGCCACTTCGAGGAACGAAAGCACTTCGCCCCCGGACAGAGGATGCGGGCGTTCACCACCAAATTCGGTCGCATGGCCGCGCTCATCTGCAACGACGCCTGGCAACCGACCCTCGGCTTTCTGGCCGTTCAGGACAGCGCGCGAGTCCTCCTCGTCCCCACCAACAGCGCGGACAGCCGCTTCCCCGGCGACATGGACACGACCGAGTACTGGCACGACATCACGAGCTTCTACGGGCAGATGTACGAGTGCTACGTCGTCTTCGTCAACCGCGTCGGGACCGAGGGAGATCTCGCCTTCTGGGGCAACTCCCACGTCACGGACCCGATGGGCAACCTCATCGCCGAAGCCCCGCTCTACAAAGAAGCCCTCATAACCGCCGACCTCGACCTCCAAAGCGTCCTCCAAAGGCGCCGCCGCGTCCCCCTCCTGCGCGAAGCCCGCCTCGGCCTGCTCAACCGCGAGATGAACCGTCTCGCCGAAGAGGGCGGGGATCTGTAGCTACGCGCCGCGTTGATCCCTTACGAACAGTACAGCCGAAAGAGAGCGCCAAGTCCCTCCCGCATCCGAAGGCGCCCCGCCAAACGCATCGCCTCCCGGTAGGTGACTTGATTGGCGGTGAGAACGGTCTTGCCGAGAGCTTCTTCTATCTCTTCGAGCCACGCCGCGCTGTGGAGCGCGGTGTCGGGCATGAGGAGAACGTCCGCCGAGTCGTGGTCGTTCTCGATGGCGAGTTTCAGGACCTCTTCGCGACCGAGCGTCCCGACCTCGGCGGCGGTTATGATGCCGCGACTCTTCACCTGGGAAACGGATATCCCGCCGATATCCAGGAACTTCTCGAAGAGACGCGCTATGTCCTCGGGGTACGTCGCCGCGACGGCCGCCTTCTCCACTCCGAGGGCTTTCGCGGCCTCGACGAACGCCAATGCCGTTGTCGAGGCCGGGATGCCGAGGGCTTCTTCGAGGGCTTCGGCCTGACGCTTCGCCCCGTCCCAGCCGAGGACGAAGCTCGCGCTCGTCGAGGACCACACGACGGAGGAAACGCCCCGGTTTTCGAGAACCTTCGCGCCTTCGAGGAGGCGCGGGAGCGAGCCCATGTCGCTCAACGCGGCGACCGTGTGGGCGTCCTCACCGATGGAGGTGTGGACTACCTCGGCGCGAGTCCCGGTCTTCTCCGCCAGCAGCGGATAATCGTCTTCGGCAGCGTATCCGGGGTACAGAAAGCCGAGTTTCACGGGGTTCGTTTCTTTTTCGGTCATGACGCCTCCCTTTCGTCTGTGGTCGCGTCATGCGGAACGTCGTGCCACAATGCGCTTTGGCAGAGATGAGAGTCGGGGGTGAGTCGATGTTCGAGGTGGATCTTACCGGGAGGGCGGTGCTGGACGACTTCACGGAGGAGGTGGGGATCGGAATAATTACACCATTCGACCTCGTCCTCGACCGCGAGTACTGGCGTTGGCTCCCGGAGAACGCTTCGCTGCACATCACGCGCACGCCGACGGTCGAGCTTCCCGTGGGGATAGAGTTCGTCTCGCTCATCAGCCAGGCGGCGGTGATCATGCGCGCCGTCCGAGACCTCGCCATCGCCTCTCCCGAAGTCATAGCCTACGCCTGCGCCTCGGGCAGTTTCGTGGAGGGGCTCGCGGGCGAAGCCCGCCTCAGAGCGGCGATGGAGGAGGCGGGCGCGAAGCGCGCCGTCACGACGAGCGGCGCGCTCCTCGAAGCTCTCCAAGCCCTCGACGCGAAGCGGGTCGCGGTCGGGACCCCATACGACGGGGAGGTGACCGAACGCCTCTCGCGCTTTCTCGCCGAGGCGGGACGCGACACGGTCTCCAACGCCTTCCTCGGCCTGACGGGCGACATCTTCCGCGTCAGCGCGGACTCGGTGCGCGCGCTCGCCATCGCCGTGGACCGACCCGAAGCCGACGCCGTTTTCCTGAGCTGCACGAACCTCCGCACCTTCAGAGTCCTCCCCGAACTCGAAAAAGAACTCGGCAAACCGGTCCTCTCAGCCAACCAGGTGACGATGTGGGCCGCATTGCGCGCCGCCGGCCTCGCCGACGACTGGCACAGGCCGCCGCCATCTCCACTGTGGGGTCGCTCCGCTTGGTGAGTAGTTGTTTTTTCTACTCACTATTCACCACTCACTGTATTTCGCAAATCCCTCACAGCGTCGCAAAGATGCTTCTCTATAAGGTCGAGGGTCTTTCGCTCGTCTCCGTTTCGCATCGCGGCGAGCAAATTCCCGTGTTCCTCGACGAGGCGTTCGTGGAGCGGGTAGGCAAGCTCCAGTTGCGAGAGGCAGATCCTGGTTTCCGCCACGAGCGTCCCGAACATCCTCCGCAACCTCTTGCTGCCCGAAGCGTGAACGAGCGCCTCGTGGAAGCGGAGGTCGAGGTCGGTCAGCTCCGCCCACTCGACCGTCCCCGCGACCTCGGACATGCGGGAGGCGAGAGCCCCCATTTCCTCCAGGGATGCTTCGTCCCCGGAGCGCAGCAAAATGCGGGCGGCTTCTTTCTCGATCACGCCTCGCGCGAGGTACACGTCGGCGATGTCGCTCTCGTCCAGCGAGATGACGCACACGCCCCGGTTGCGGCGGTTCGTGAGGAGCCCTTCCTGTATGAGCCGCTGCAACGCCTCCCTTACCGGCCCGCGACTGACGTTCAACCGCGCCGCGAGCTGCGCCTCCCCAAGCTGGGTGCCGGGCGGAAACGTCCCGTCGATGATGCGCTCCCGAATGCGCGCCGATATCACCCCCGCCGTGCTCTCCCACCCCACAGGTTCCAACTTCTCTAAACCCCGAGACATGACGCCTCCCGTGCCGCGTCCCTCAAATCGTCAGCTTGCAGAATTGTTGACAATCCTACAATATTTGCGTACGGTGATCCACGCGAGATCGAGGGAAGGATGAGGCGGGAACATGGGGAGATCCGATTCCGAAGCACAAAACGCGCGGCCCGTGGTTGCGATCCTCGGCACTAAAAAAGACGATCCCCCGCCGGGCATCGAAGCGGTGATGGAGAGCGCGGAGGTCCGGTTCGCCACCGACGGCGAGGAATTGAAGCGAGCCATCCCCGGCGCGCGGGCGCTCTTCGTGTGGGACTTCCGGGCGAGGGAATTGCGGGACGCCTGGGACGCCGCCGACGCGCTCCGGTGGGTGCATGTGGCGGGGGCGGGAGTGGACGCGGCGCTGTTTCCGGAGTTGACGGAGAGCGAAGTCGTCCTCACCAACTCGCGGGGCGTCTTCGAGCGTGCGATCGCGGAGTACGTCATCGGGCTGATGCTCGTCTTCGAGAAAGACTTCTTGCGGACGATGGAATTCCAAAGGCAAAAAAATTGGAAGCACCGGGAGAGCGGGATGCTCTTCGGGAAGAGGTTGCTCGTGGTTGGAGCGGGGCCGATAGGGCGTGTGATCTCCACCCACGCAAAGGCTCTCGGTATGAAACCATCCGCCGTCGCGAGAAACGCGAGATCCGAAGACCCCGACTTCGAGCGAGTCTTCGCCGCAGGAGACCTCGACACAGCCCTCCCTCACGCCGACTACGTGGTCATGGCCGCCCCCCTCACCGATGAAACAAAAAACATGTTCGGAGAAACCCGGTTCGAGAAGATGAAATCCGGAGCCCGGTTCATCAACGTCGGACGCGGAGCGACGGTGGACGAGGACGCCCTCGTCGAGGCGCTCCGGGAAAGAAAAATCTCCGGCGCGGCCCTCGACGTTTTCCGGGAAGAGCCGCTGCCGGAGGACAGCCCGCTCTGGGAGACGCCCGGGGTCATGGTCTCGCCGCACATGTCCGGGGACTTCGCTGGCCGGCTCGACGCTTTAGGCGAGCTCTTCGCGGAGAACTTCCGGCGCTGGAGGCAGGGCGAGGAACTTGTCAACGTCGTGGACAAGGAACGAGGGTATGGTCGCTTCGCTCCGGTGAGTAGTGAGTGGAGAAAAACAACACCACTCACTACTCACCGTCCGACGAAGGAGGACACATGACTGATCCGGCGCGCATGTCGGCCATCGAACTGCTCGAACTTTACAGGTCTCGCTCGCTCTCCCCCGTCGAGGCGACGCGGGCGGTTTTGAAACGCATCGCCGACCATGCTCCTCGCGTAAACGCGTACTGTCTGGTGGATGAGGAGGCGGCTCTCGCTCAAGCCAAATCTTCCGAGGAGCGGTATGCGAGAGGGGAAATGGCCGGCAAGCTCGACGGGGTTCCCGCTTCGATCAAGGACGTGTTCCTCACCCGCGGGTGGCCGACGCTTCGGGGCTCGAGGGCGATAGACCCGGAGGGCCGGTGGGAGGATGACGCGCCCCTCGTGGCTCGCCTGCGCGAACACGGCGCGGTCCTCCTCGGCAAAACGACGACCCCGGAATTGGGATGGAAAGGCGTCACTGACAGTCCATTGACCGGCGTGACGCGAAACCCGTGGGACACGTCGAAGACACCGGGGGGGTCGAGCGGCGGCTCGGCGGCTGCGGTAGCGTTCGGGATGGGGCCGCTTTCGGTCGGGACGGACGGTGGGGGATCGGTGCGAATACCGGCTGCGTTCTCCGGGATCTTCGGGTTGAAACCGAGCTACGGGCGAATCCCGATCTGGCCTCCGAGTCCGTTCGGCTCGCTCTCCCACGCGGGCCCGATGACGAACACCGTCGCCGACGCCGCCCTCATGCTCGAAGTCCTCTCCGAACCGGACGCGAGGGACGCCACCGCTCTGCCACACGATGATGTCGACTATTCAGAGGAAATCAAAGGCGGCGTGGAAGGACTCCGGGTAGCCTTTTCCCCGGACCTCGGGTATGTGGAGGTGGACCCGGAGGTGGCGGAGGCCGTGGAGCGAGCGGCCCGGACTTTCGAGGAGCTTGGAGCGGTCGTCGAGGAAGTGGATCCCAGCTTCGAGGATCCGGTAGAGTGCTTCAACGCCCACTGGTACGCGGCGGCGGCGAACTTCGTCGGCCATTTCGACGAGGAAAAGAGGGGACTTCTGGACCCCGGCTTGAAGGAGATCGTCGCCGAAGGCGCGGCGTATTCCGTCCTCGAATACCTCGCCGCCGCCGAAAGGCGCGCCGACCTCGGTCTCAGAATGAGCCTCTTCCACGAGGACCACGACCTGCTCCTGACTCCGGCGATACCAACGGCGGCCTTCGAGGCGGGACGAGAGGTCCCTGCGAATTCGTCCCACAAACGCTGGACGAGCTGGACGCCGTTTTCGTACCCGTTCAACCTCACGCAGCAACCGGCGGCGAGCGTGCCGTGCGGGTTTACCAGTTCGGGACTACCGATCGGGCTGCAAATCGTCGGAGGGAGGTATGAGGACGCGATGGTTTTGCGAGCCTCGCATGTTTACCAGACGGCGCGGCCTCTCGAACGCAAGCCGCCGGAGGAATAGAAAGCACTGGAGAGGAGAAAAGGATGGAAGAACGGTTTATCGAGATACGGCTCGAAAAAAGGGGCGTCTCGTGCGTGGCGCGGATGCTCGACGAGTTGGCGCCGCGCACCTGCGAGGCGGTGTGGAGCGCGCTGCCCCTCGGCGGGGACGCGTATCACGCGAAGTACGCGAGGAATGAGATCTACGGCCTCCTGCCCGCTTTCGCCGAGCGGGAGCCGGGCCGGGAGAACACGACGATCACACCGATACCCGGCGACGTGGTCTATTTTTCTTTCGAACCCTGGCAACTCGTCACCGGCTCGCACGGCTACGACGAGAGCGACAACCTCAAGGACCTCGACGCCATTGTGGACCTCGCCATCTTCTACGAAAGGAACAACCTCCTCTTGAACCCCGACTACGGCTGGGTCCCGGCCAACGTCTTCGCCACGATAACCGAGGGACTCGACGACATAGCCGCCGCTTCCCAGGACATGTGGAAGAAGGGCGTCGAGGGCGAGCGTCTCGCCTTCGCCCGGCTGTAACGTTGTCCGCCGCTCTCGCTTTGGGCGTTCGGCGAACATATTCGCTAGACTTTCTGACTCATGGCGAGGACGCTCGTGGAAGAGGTGGAGGGGCTCGTGGCCCGCGTCGGGACGCATCCGGTGTGGGGTTACGGGCATTGCCTGCGGGTGCTTGCCCTCGCGGAGGAGATCGGGGACGAAGAAGGCGTCGGCTACGATGGAGAGATGCTTCGCCTGGCGGCGCTCCTGCACGATATCGGGCTCTACAAAGCGTACAACCTGCGCGAGGCGTCCGACCACGCCGAGCGATCCGCGGTGGTCGCCGGGCGCATCCTGCGCGACGGGGACTTTCCGGCACAGGCGACGAGGGTGGTGGTCGAGGCGATCCGATGCCACCCGCCCGGAGCCTCGCCCGCCTCCTCGATGGAGGCCGGACTGCTCAAGGACGCCGTCGCGCTGGATTACCTGGGAAGCATCGGAGTGTCGCGGGTCATGGCGATGGTCGGCTCTGAGGAAGAGATCCCGGACCTCCCGTCGGCGATCAGGCAGGCCGAAGGCCTGAAACGGACCATCCCCGGTCTCCTCGTGTTCGAAAGCAGCCGCGATATCGCCTCCGAACGCGCCATCGAGATGGAGGACTTCCTCTCCGCCCTGCGCCGCTCGACAGATGGGCTGAGGCTTCTCTGAAGCGGCTTTCGGC
>JBOHBL010000598.1:0-1166 GCA_050698295.1 Rubrobacteraceae bacterium
AGGTGGACGTGGACGGCGTGCTCGCCCAGGCGGCTCGGCTGCGCCGACAACTCGCGACCGAGGTCGACGACAAAGACCCCCAGCGCTCGGCGACGACGAAGCGCCGCCAGTGGCGGGCCTACCAGGACTTGACCAAGAAGTTGACGGATGTCGCGGACGGCGTGGTCGTGGCGGGACTGCGGCTGGGTGGTAAACCGGGAAAGGCGCTGCGCGAGGCATACGAAAACCTCCGCATCGCCGTCGAACACGCCTACCCCGGTCCCGACGGCGAACCGGACCGCTCCATGCTCGACGGCATTCTTAATGCCGGTCTCACCCCGACCGTCGACACAGACTACGCGCGCTGGAGGCCCCTGCACTGGATCCTCTCTGTGCCCGACGTGATGGAACGGGGCGGTTTCGACGCCGTTATTGGCAACCCACCGTTTCTGGGAGGCCAGAAGCTCACCGGATCGATGGGCACGAATGCACGCGATTGGTTCGTGCACGCATTGGCCGACGGCAAGAAAGGCAGCGCCGACCTCGTTGGCTACTTCTTCCTCCGTGCCACGTCCCTGCTGACCGGTCAGGGTAACCTCGGGGCTCGTCGCGACGAACACGGTCGCGCAGAGCGGCACCCGCGAAGTCGGGCTCGACCAGATGGTCGCCGACGGCTTCACCATCGTCCGGGCGATCCAGAGCAGTTCGTGGCCTGCCGCGAGCGCCAACCTCGAATACGCGGCAGTCTGGGGCAGCCTCCGAGCGATCCCGGCAACCGTGCCACGGGTGGCCGACGAGGTCGTCGTGGAACGGATTTCGACGTTACTGGAGCCTGCCGGGCGCGTCGACGGTACCCCGATCCGGCTCGCGGAGAATGCCGGGATCGCGTTCCAGGGGTGCATCGTCCTGGGCATGGGCTTCGTGCTGGAGCCCGAAGAAGCCGCCGCCTGGATCGAGGCCGACCCGAGGAACGTGGACGTTCTGTTTCCTTACCTCAATGGCGAAGACCTCAACTCCCGACCGGACGCGTCGCCCTCCCGCTGGGTCATCGACTTCAACGACCGTCCAGAGACCACTGCTCGGGATTACCAATTGCCCTACCAACGAGTTCGTGAATGAGTCAGTCCCGAGCGCGCCAAGAAAGCCAAGGCCGTGCGGCAAGCGCCGTGGTGGCTCTTCCTGAGGTC
>JBOHBL010000599.1:0-1298 GCA_050698295.1 Rubrobacteraceae bacterium
CCATCGACGTGATCATGACCGTCGACAGCGACAACGGGAGGCTCGTCGGCCCGCAAACGCTCGAAAACACCTCGGGTGACCTCTCGCTCCTCGAAAATCCGGCGGACGAAGTCACCGAACCACAGCCGCAAAACGCAGCTTCCATGCCGCAGCACACACCCACCGAACCACAGCCGCAAAACGCGGCTTCCGGCACCGCGAAGAACGTCGCGCCCGAAGAAGTCGCGCCTCAAGAAACCAAATCGGCTGAACCCTCTGAAGGTCAGAAGCCTTCGTCCGCCGGGAACGCGGAGCCGGCGCAGGATCCTCCACCTCCGGCGGATGAGGCTCCGGCGGCGCAGCCCGCTCCACAGACAGTGGAACCCGCTCCTCCAGCCCCCGCTCCACAGGCAGTGGAATCCGTCCCCGCTCCTCCAGCCCCCGCTCCGGCAGTCGTGGAGCCTGCCCCGGCGGTCGCCGCTCCGGCGGTCCCCGTTCCGGCGGTCGCCACGCCGGCACCTGTTGCACAGACCGTGGATCCAGCACCCATCATCCAGGAGATAGTGGTCTCCGAAACGGGCGTGAACAACGTCACGCAAACCGTCTCGAACATCGCGACGCCTCCCGTTCCAGTTCCTTCCGTTCCGGTTCCTCCCGTTCCGGCTCCTTCCATTCCGGCTCCTTCCGTTCCGGCTCCTACTGCGGCGGTTCCCCCTGCGGCGATTCCTTCTGTTCCGGATCCGGGGGTTTGGACTGGCGGCCAGCCCGTGGCCTCGACCGGCGGCGCGACGGAAGGCTTTGTCGCTCCCGCCGCGCCGCAACAGCCGGTCCAGACACCTGTTCAAAGCGTGACCGACACGGTGACCGGCCAGGTCGTCAACACGCCCGCGGTGGTCAGCTCCGGCGCGAGGCGCAGGTTCGTCACCATAAAGAAGACCTCGGATCCCGCATAGAGAGCCAGAGAGCCCGTTTCAGAGACGGGCTCTTCCGTGTATCATGTATGATCTTCGAGAGCGGCGCGAAAGGCGCGGCGTGAAAAGAGCGTGGGGACGTTTGGCGCTATGAGCTTTCTATGGGTGATCGTGATTGTGCTGTGCGATTCTCTGTGCGCCTTCATGTACCTGACTTTCAGGGCGATGCCCGAGTTGAGCCTGCGCTTTCAAAAGCGCGCTCTGACCTTTATCGTGCTGGCCGGACTGTTTGTCGTGGCGGCGCAGTTGCGATACGCGCTCGAAGCCGTCGTCGCCTGGAGGGAAGGCGAGGCGGAGATGCTGACCGTGGTCGGCAGCATCCTGGTGGAGGCGCCGGCCATCCTGTGT
>JBOHBL010000600.1:0-1563 GCA_050698295.1 Rubrobacteraceae bacterium
TCGAACCGGGGGTCGCCTGTTCGAGCGGCTCGACTTCTAGTGCTGCGGGCTCCGGAGCGGGCGGCGCGGGGGCGGGCGGAGGCGACGCCCGCCGGGGTTCGTACTGCTCCGCGACTGCGTACTGTTCATCCACCGCGTACTGCTCTTCGGCCACGTACTGTTCATCCACCGCGTACTGCTCCTCGACGGCGTACTGCTCGTCCGCGGCGCTGTCGGCCGTCTCGACGGCGGGCTGCTGCGTCGCTTGTGGAGCCGCTCCGGCGGGCTCCGCTTGCGGGGGCGCGCCTCCGGAGGATGGCCCGGCTGCCCCGGAAGTGTACGTGACGTCCACCCAGGCATGACCGGCGGCCGTCAGGCCGATGGCATCGGCGGCGCCCTGCGCGAGGTCGAGGTCGCGTCCGGCTATGAACGGGCCGCGGTCGTTGACCCTGACGACCACGCATCCCTGATAGCAGACCTCCAGCATCGTCCCGAAAGGAAGCGTCTTGTGAGCCGCCGTGTATCCATACGGGTCGAACGGCTCGCCGCTCGCCGTCGTCGCGCCCTCGAAGCCGGGGCCGTACCACGAGGCGTACATCCTCTCAGACTGCTGCGCCCCAACCGCGCCGGAAACCGCCAGCGAAACGGCCAGAAAAAATCCGGCAGCCAAAACCGGAACCAAAAACCTGCGCGACAGAAGCGCGCCAACCGAGCCAGACAACGGATCCCCCCTCCGAGATCGTTTCTTCTTGATACTAGACCACGCAGATTAGCAGTCTCTTATTCCCCCTTCAATACCAGACCGAAATATTTTTGTGAACTACCCCGCCGTAAACGACGGGGCTTCCTGTTTCAGCGAGGCGGCTTGCCGATGAGATTCCCCATCTGTAGAGGCCGCCTCTCCGCAGGCGTGAGTTCGGGCCATCCCGGCCCTACGTTGGATGTTGACAGCAGCGTTGTGATCCCGGTCGAGAACGAGGCCGCAGGAAGGACACGAGTGTTCCCTGTCCGCGAGAGTCTTCGGGACGATGAGACCGCATCCAGAGCATATCCGCGTGGTTCCGCCCGGCTCGACAAGGACAAACGGCTTCCCGGCTCTCTCAGCCTTGTACGCCATCATGTTGACGAAGGTAGTCCATCCCGCATCGGCAATAGCCTTTGCGAACCCGCAGTTTCTCGAAAGCAAATCCCTCATGGGAGTCAGTGAGGTTTCGGCTTGTCTTGTGCAAGAAGTCCCGGCGACGGTTCGCGACCTTCTCGTGCCGGCGGGCCACCTTGCGCCGCTGCTTTCGACGATTGGACGAACCCTTCTTCTTTCGGGACAGTCCGCGTCGCTCCCGCTTGAGCTTCTTCTCGCCCCGCTTCAAAGCCCGGAGAGGCTTCGTAACCGCGCCGTCAGAAGAGACGAGATAGCTTTTAAGTCCAAGATCAAACCCCGTGAGCGTAAGCATCCCGCGCGGGCGTATCCGCCGTCTCGCAAGAGATGGACACATGCCACTTCCCCGAAGGGTAGCGAGTTATGGTCGCGGTTTTCGGTTTCCCTTCAAGCGGACGATGGTAGCGAATCGGGATGTTCCCAATACC
>JBOHBL010000601.1:0-1343 GCA_050698295.1 Rubrobacteraceae bacterium
GTTCTACGGAACCCTTCCCTTCGCCCCCGGCCTCGAGCTCGACGGGGAGGACTCGCTCTCCCTCGACAAGCCCCGCGAGACGAAGCCTCCCCTCGGGCGGGACACCCTTCGCGTCGCGGTTGCGCGCCTTCCGCGCATCTCGAACTTCACGGACCTCGACCCCCTCTTCCACGAGCCGGGCGTCGAGGTGCGCTTCACCCGCTCCGCCGCCGAACTCCTCGCCTCGGACCTCGCCGTCATTCCCGGCACGAAGGCGACCGTCTCAGACCTCGCCTGGCTCCGCTCGCGCGGGATGGACCGGGCGATCCCCGAGCGTGCCCGGCGCGGCCTTCCGACCCTCGGCATATGCGGCGGCTACCAGATGCTCGGAGCACACATCACCGACGGCGTCGAGAGCGACGAGCGAGAGGCCGAAGGGCTCGCTCTCCTCTCCGTCGAGACGGCCTTCGAGAAAGAGAAGGTTCTCTCCCGTCCCTCGGGTATCTCTCCGGCCTTCGGGGGGGCGGAGGTTTTCGGGTACGAGATCCGGCATGGAAGGGTCCGCCGGACCGCGGGCGAACCCCTCTTTATCGTCGGCGGCGGTTCCGAAGAGGGATGCCTCTCCGGGAGCGTCCTCGGAACCTCGTGGCACGGCGTCCTCGAATCCGACGCCTTCCGGCGCGAACTCCTCGGGATGGTCGTCTCCGAACGCGGCCTCGACTGGCTACCGGGGGACGAGCCCTTCGCCTTCGCCCGCGAGGCGCGCTTCGAGAGGCTCGCCGACCTCGTCGCGGACAACCTCGACCGCGACGCTCTTTTGCGACTGATCGAGGGTCATGGCCGTCGGCGAAGTGTGGATGGCGGAGTGTCTGCGAGGGAAACACCCATGCCGGAAGCGTTCGCGCCACCGGGCGGCGAGGTTTCCGAACCCGCGTCGCCGGACGCTCACGATGGATCGGGCGGGAACCTCCCCCTCCAAACCGTCGCGGGGGCGAACTCCACGCTCGCCCGACCGAGAACCGAACGCGACGGGGTACGCGATACCTTCCGACAGACGGCGAACGAAAGAGGAAAAGCTGATGGCTGACGGGCTGAAAGCCGACGGCGGAAAAGCGGCGAAGCTGCTTTTCCTCACCACCGCCGACACCGAGATCCTCGCCGCCGCCAAAGCCCGCGACTCGCTCCCCGAAGGCTTCCCCGAACTCCGGTGCGCGAACCCGGCGAACCTCGACGACCCGCCCTCGGAGCTTCCGGGGATGATGGAAGATACCCGGGCCGTCGTGGTCCGGCTCCTCGGCGGACGGAAGGCGTGGCCGGAGGGCTTCGATGCGCTCGGGGCGCTGTGCCGCGAGCGGGGGATACCG
>JBOHBL010000602.1:0-7406 GCA_050698295.1 Rubrobacteraceae bacterium
CCGTCACTCTGCCGTTCGAGGACACCGAGCTTTGCCGGTTCATCACGTTTCTCCTCTCTGAATCCTTGCCGGTTTCCGTACTCGCGAGTGTACGAACGCGCCGCGGAGTCCGGTAGTGAAGAACCTCGTGAGTTCGACATGACAAATGTCATGGGAAGCTCCTCGCGCCCATTTATGCCGCTTCGTACGACCGTCCATGCTCCTCGGCGGAGAGGTACACGGGTTCGTAGCCGAGCAGCCGCCCGAGCGGCGCTCCCATCGCGAGTCCCATCCGCTGCATCCAGGCAGGCGGGAAAGGCAGGCGCACCGTGTCGAAGGCGGCGTTCGCGATGACGGCCAGACGCAGAGGGTTCGGCATCCCCTTTTCGTTCGTCTTTCCGTCTGAGGCGAGCGCGAACATCGTCTCGATGAGCTGCTCGAAGCGGATCGCCGGACGCACCTCGCAAACGAAGCGGACTTCCTCCTCGCCCGCGTTCCAGAAGCGATGGGGGGTTCCCGCCGGGACGATGAGCCTCTCGCCGGGACCCGCGACGAACTCCTCGCGCCCGAGGCGGAAGCCGACCGAGCCGTCTATGACCTCGAATAGCTCCTCCTGACGGGGGTGGACGTGGGCCGCCGCTACAAAGCCGCCCGGCTCGACGAACGTCTCGAAGACGACGGCCTCGCCGCCCGTGTCGCTCGATGTCTTGCGGAAGAGGAGCCGCTCTCCGGTGACGGGGTTCTCCAGCATGTCTCCTGCGCGAACCATGTCCGTTCCTTTCTCTACGCCGTTATTGACGCTTGAAATGGTATGGACGCGCCGGAGAGTCGGGTAGTGAAGGGCGTCGTGAGTTTGGGATGACATTAGTCATGCGGGAAACTTCGCGGTGGCGCGGGAAATCACGGAAGAGGCATCTGGCTCGCCCGTGATTTCCCGTGGTCTATTTTGGGGACTTGCTTTACTGCGGCGTGGTCGTGGGCTGCGACGACGGACCCGTCGTGGTTCCGCCCGGCACCGTCGCCTCCGGCGAATCCTCCTCCAGCAAGGTCGCCTCCGGCATCGTTTGCTCCGTAGTTTCCGGCACGGTCGTCTCCGGCATGGTGGCCTCCGGTGGTGACGTTTCTTCCGCGACGGGAACGGTGGATTCCGTCGTCTCCGGCGAGGTTCCTTCGAATGTTTCCTCGACGGTGGTCTCAGGCGCCTCCGGGCGGCCTCCGACGGGGACGAGTTCGTTTTCGAGGATGTCCTCCAGGCGGGCTATGATGTCTTCGTATCTGGCTGTGATCTCTTCGACGCTCAAATCCTCCGCTTCTTCGGAGAGTTCTTCGAGGTCTTCCCAGATCTCCTCCATCATCTCGTTGCCTTCCTCGGTGAGCCTCACGGGTCCGCTGACGCCGAGTATGATCTGGGTGGCGAATGAAACCGTCTCACACCCCGGACATTCCTCGTTGATGGCGATGGAGGTGTTCGTCGGGGTGATGTCCCTCGCCCTGTCCTCGGGGACCAGCACGACCTGTATCGCCGCCGCGAAGCTCCGGCACAGGTCGCAACTGGAATAGGCGATGGCGGCGTTTTTCTGGTCCACGACGCCGCTCGCCGCGTAGGTGATGAGGAACGCCGTCTCGAAGACCGTGGTCCCGTCCTTCGTATTGATGGCGACGGCGACGTTCTCCCCGCCCTCGCCCACGCCGAGCGGCTTCCCGCCCTGAAGCAGCGCGAGGGTCGCCGGGGAGTTTCCGCCGGTCTTGATGATCGCGACGACTTCGGTGCGGGCGGCCACCACGCTGAGAAAGAGAGAGATCGCGAGGGCCGCCAGGAGCAAGACCGCGGCGCGGAGTCGGAGCCGGGGCTTCTCCATCAAAGGATTCTCCTCATGGCGCATCCGTCTCCACCGGCGCCGTCTCTGTGGGCGCCGTCTCCATCGGCGTGGACTGCGCCGGGTCCGACACGACGCCCTGCCCGCCATCCGGCGGCTGGATGTTTTGCGACTCCTGCTCCTGAACCACCTGCTGCTCGCTTTGCTGTTGCTGCTGAACCGCCTGCGAGTCCTGGTCCTGAACTATCTGCTGCTCGTTCTGGTCCTGAACCACCTCTTGTTCGCTCTGCTGTTGCTGAACGTTTTGCGACTCCTGCTCCTGAACTATTTGCTGCTCGTTCTGAGATCCCGGACTCCACTCTTCTTGTTCTTCTTCACCCTGCTCTCCGCTTTGCACGCCTTTGGGACCCTCGCGTCCTTCGGAGTCTCCGCCGTCCGGCTGTCCGGACTGCCGGCTCTCGCCGGACTGACGACCTTCGCCTCCGCTGCCCGGAGTCGTGTCGCGGTCGGGAGATGCGGTTCCGTTTTGAGTGGGGGTTGCTGGGGAGGCGAAGAGAGTATCCGTCCAGCCGGCGTCGGGGGATGGTTCGACCTGGCTCCGCAGCGTCGGGGCGCCGTCGAGTTCCTGGGCTCGCTCGGCGGTGAGGCTTGGCCTGCCGGTCGGGATGTCCTTGAACGAGGCGAGGCTCGCCTGGATGGTCCCAACCTCGGTCGGCTGTATCGGCTTGTAGTCGCCGTTGGGCCACAGGATGAAGCCCGCAAGCCCGATGCCGACGAGCGCGACGCTCGCGAAGCCGCCGCGCAGCGCCGGGTGCCCCTCGGAGCGCCGCCACGCCAGAAGACCGACGTTTTTCGTCAGGCGCGTGAAGGTGTAGACGATCCCGGCGAGCGGCAGCGCGAGGGAAATTATCTGCACCGCGCCCGCGGCCACCTTCGCCGCCGCGCCTGCGCCGAGGGCCGCCGCGATGGCGTCGTACTGGAGCAGGAACGAGTCGTAGGCGGTGGCGAACATCCTGGGCATCATCATCACCAGAACGAAGAACAGGTACAGAAGAACCGGAACCAGCGTCACCACCCACGCCGTCACCACCACCCGCACCCAGGGCTTGAGCGCCGTCACGAGCGGCCCGGCCTCCTTGCCGGGCGCAAAGCTTCGCAGGATCGGCTTGATGCGCGGAAAGAGGTCCGGCACCCCGGTGACGTCGCTGACGATGTAGTAACCGTCCAGGCGCAGGAACGGCATGAGCTGGTGGAGCATCTCGAAATGGAGGATCAAAATGACAGCCAGAAGCGGCTCGAGTCCGGTGTAGAAATACGCCCCCGCGATGAGCAGGGAGAAGATCATGTTGAAATACAATCCGCCGAGGTCGGTCCTGACGCGGCCAAACTTCCCGAGCCGGTAAGCGTCCGTCACGTCGGAAAAGAAAGCGGGATAGACGAGGTAGATCCCAGCTCCCATCCTGCCGGGTCTCGCGCCTCCGTACCGGCAGGCCGTGGCGTGGCCGATCTCGTGAAAAGCCGCCGACAGCACCACGAGTCCGAAAACCAGAAGGAAGAGCACCGGCTGGTAGAGAAGGCCCTGCACGCTCTGCCCGACGCCGTGGAAGAAGAACAGCCACACGTCCAGAGCTATAAAGGCGCCGACCACCACGACCATCACGGGCATGAAAAAGAGCGGGTGGAAAATCCTCGTGATCTTCTGGACCGCGCGCTCCGGGACCAGGCCCGCGCGGAGCTTCAGCGCGAGCATCGGGTCGGGTTTCTCGAGCTTGGGACTCGACCCGTCGGCCCGCGCCAGAACCCCGATCGGACGCAATTTTTCTTCCACCAGGAACTGGATGTTGTCCGCGCTCACCGTCCGACCGAACTTCTCGCTGACGCGCCCGGCTATCTCCTCGAAGTCGCGCTCTCCATCCACTTCTTCGGCTACGAGGTAGAGGAGTTCAGTTAATTGCAGAGTCTGGCCGTCCATCCTACGGGCCAGGTACGGCGTCTCCTTGAAGCCCGAGCCTTCGTACTCGCCGATGAGGTCGATGCCCTCGGCGAGTTGCGGCACGGACGGGTCCGGAGTCCGGGCTTCGGACTGTTCGCGTTCGGTGGTTATCTCCGCATCCTTTCAGGAGTTAAAAGGGGCGGTCCCGCAAGACCGCCCCTTTATGAACTACGCTCTGGCGTGGTTCACCTTATTGGTTGCTCTGGTCGATGTCCACGTTCTGCTCGGCGTTGGCTATCGCTACCGCGTCATCGGAGAGGACGTTGGCGGCGACGGCGGCGTTCACCGGCGCGGCTACGTTGGCGTCGATGAGGGACATCTCCTCGCGATCGGGCAACTGCTCGCTGTCCTGCGCCTCGAGCTCTTCCTTCGAGAGCCCTTCCTGCTTCTTCTCGACCTTGTTCTTGTCCGTCATTGTTCCTCCTTTTTTACTCGTTGCTCTGGTCTATGTCGGCCGTCTGCTCGGCGTTGGCTATCGCTACCGCGTCATCGCTGGCGACGTTCAGCGCCGCGGCTACGTTAACCGGCGCGGCTACGTTGGCGTCCACCAGCGACATCTCCTCGCGATCGGGCAACTGCTCGCCGGTCTGGGCCTCCAACTCTTCCTTGCTCAGTTCCTGCTTCTTGGGCTCATCCGTCATTTACTCATCACCTCCCTTACGGGTTGCTCTGGTCGATGGCCGTGTCCTGCTCGGCGTTGGAGTAGGCGACCGCGCCGTCGGAGAGGACGTTCGCGGAGACCGCCGCGTTGACCGGAACGGCGATGTTGGCGTCCACGAGCGACATCTCCTCGCGGTCGGGGAGGTTCTCTCCCGTCTGCCGCTCCAGTTCTTCTTTGCTCAGTTCGTGTTTCTTTTCGGTCATTCTTTCTCCTTTCGCTCGGCGTTTGCCTGGCTTTCCCTGTCCGGGTCGTGGCTGGACCGTCCACCTTTCCGGCTCGAATGCTGGGCGATCTTGCTCGCGGTTCGCGAACTGGTCGCCGCGCCCTCGCCGCGGTCCACCGCGATGTTCACGTCGGCGGCGACGTTGACGCCGCGTCCGCTGCGTCGGATGGACTTGCGAAAGATCCCGCCTGCCTTCATCGACTTCCTCCTCTCTGAGCTTGCCTGGTGATACAAATACCCCCGGCGGTCCGCCCGTAACCGCGAAAATGACGTATCTTCGTACGTCGAATGACGTAAATTTCGGGCGAGGAGGGTCAATCTTGCGCCTTCGCCGGGCGGATCAGGCCCAGTTCGATGGCTTTGACCACCGCGCCGGTTCGGTCGGAGACGCCGAGCCTTTGGATGATGCGTTGCACGTGGGTCCTCACCGTGCCGGTGCTCAGGATCATCTCGTCCGCGATCCGGGGGTTGGTCCACCCCCGCGCCATCAACTTCAGGACTTCGATCTGACGCGCCGTGAGAAGCCCGTCGCCGCGCGACGGCGAGCGAGCGTCCTCCGTCTCCGCACTGACTTTGACATCTGTGAGATGGACCTCCGGCGGACCCGGAACGCTCCTGGCCTGAACATCCACATCGGCCGAAAGCATCTCTGTCGTGTCGGGGCTTCCCGCCGAAATACGTCCCGCATCGCGCTCCGCCATCCTTTGCTTCCTTTCTCCCCGCATACGGCCTTTATACAGCATGTGCGCCGCCACCGCGAGAAAAATACCCGGATTGCTCTTTCGAGTAACCGGGTGTTAGAGTGTTTTCAGTCTCTGTCAGCGAGGACCGCGAAAGGTGTCCCGATGCCCCTCGACGAGTCCCAGAAGCAGAAGTTCCGGAGTTGGCTGGACTCCAAAGACGCGCGCCCGACCTGCGCTTCCTGCGGAGAGAAGAGCTGGGGCGCCGGGGAGATCGTCAGCCTCCCGATACTCAACAGCGAGGGAAGGGTCGTCAAAGACTTCCACGCGCCGATGGTTCAACTGGTCTGCGCCAACTGCGGCTACACCATGCTCTACTCGACCGTTCCGATAGGCATGTCGTAGATCACTCGGTTTCTGACAGAGTGCGGGAGGCTATGAGGAGCAACGCCGCGCCGTATCCGGCGAGTATGGCGAAGCTGGTCCATATTTCATCGAAGGACCAGCTGGCTTCGATGAGAGCCTGTATGACGTCGTTTGCGTAGAAAAGCGGAAATATATGCCCGAGCCATTCGGCCCACGTCGGGAGTTCGTCCACGTCCACGAGGAGACCGGACAGGAATACGGAGGGCAGGATGATCAACGGTATGAACGGGAAGACCTGGCTCTCGCGTCTGGCGAAGGTCGAGACGAAGATGCCGAGCATGACGGAGGCTATCGCGAGCAGCCACACGACGGCGAAGAGCGTGACGAGGGTCTCCCAATCGTAGTCGAGTTCGAAGAGCCAGATCGCCTCGGTCAAAGCCGCGACGGCCTGGAAGGTCGCGAGCCCCAGATACCCGAGCACGTACCCGCCGATGATCTCGACCCGACGGAAGCCGTTTATGAACATCCGCTCCATCGTGCCGGCCGTCCTTTCCTGCACGAGCGCGATGGCGCACAAAATGAACGCCAGAAAGTGGACGATGAACGCCGCGACCGGAACGACGTACCGGGCGGTGTCGAAACCCGCCGGAAAGGTGTCGAAGAAGAGCTTGAGGAAGTACACGATGACGAGCGGCGCAACGATGGAGAGCGCGAGAAAGCGAGGATTCCTGAGCAACTGCTTCACCACCCTCCGCGCCACGATGAACGTCCGCTTCATTTTTCCTGCTCCTCTCCGATGACCGCGAGCACGACTTTCTCAAGCGTATCCCCCTCGACCTCGACGGCGGAGACGTTTCCATCCAGGCCGTGCGGATGGAGCGCCGTCGCGAGGTCCTCGGGTCGCCCGCCGATGCGGCGTTCGACCGACGAGTCGCCGCGCCGCACCGTGAGGCTGGTCCGGCCTCTCTTCAAGATCTCGCGCGGGGCGTCCGCGGCGAGGACCCGTCCCCGGCGCAGGATCGCTACCCGGTCGCAGAGCATCGCTTCGTCCATGAGATGCGTGCTTATGAAGAGCGTCGCGCCGCCCTTTGCCAACTCCCGGAACGTCTCCCAGAACCGGCTCCTCAGCTTCGGGTCCACGGCGGCGGTCGGCTCGTCGAGGAAGAGCATCTCCGGCTCGTGGACCAGGGCGCACGCGAGAGACACCCTCTTCTTCATCCCGCCCGAAAAAGTGTGAACCGGGTCTTTCGCTCTCTCCGAAAGCTCGGTGAATCGCAGTATCTCCTCGACTTTTTTGTCGAGGTCCGGCGTCCGGTGGGCGGCTGCGAAAAACCGGACGTTGTCCCGCGCGGAGAGGTCTTCGTAGAGGGCGGGAGACTGGGGCATGTACCCGATGCTCTTTCGCAGCTTTGCCCGGTCTTTGGAGGGGTCGAGGCCGAGTACCCTCGCTCTTCCGTCCGTCGGTGTACTCGCTCCCGCCAGCGCCTTGATGAGCGTGGTCTTTCCCGACCCGTTCGGGCCGACGAGCCCGAAGACCGAGCCGCGCTCGACCTCGAGGTCCACGCCGCTGAGGGCTTCGACTTTCCCGTATCGCTTGACGAGCCTTTCTACTTTTATTGCATCCATGACCTCCTCCTATTCCTCGGGCTTGAGTCCTTCGAGAAAGATCTTGACCGCGTTCTCGATG